>JBEBWU010000185.1:0-5198 GCA_040391985.1 Entomomonas sp.
ACACTATTAAACTGGGATTTCGTTGCTAAAAACTTTGCATAATTAATCCTATAAATAAAAAGGGAAGCTTCTAGCTTCCCTTTTTTATATCTCATAAAGTAAGTTTACCCAGTAAAAACTTCTTTATTTTCATCTTCTTTAAAGCCCATAGCATGTAATTTCGCATAGACTCCATCCAAAGCGAGCAACTCACTATGAGTTCCTCTTTCTACAATCTCACCATTTTCCATCACTAAAATGATATCTGCTTTTTCAATAGTAGATAAACGATGTGCAATAACTAAAGTGGTACGTCCATCCATCACTTTATCAAGTGCTTCTTGAATATGTCTCTCTGACTCAGTATCCAGCGCAGATGTAGCTTCATCTAATATTAATAATGGTGCATTCTTTAATAGGGCTCTAGAAATTGACAAGCGTTGTCGTTGACCACCTGAAAGCTTCACCCCATTTTCACCAATTAATGTCTCATATCCCTCTGGTAGTTTTTCAATAAACTCGTCAGCATAAGCCGCCCTAGTTGCCTCTTTAATTTTTTCTAGAGGATTATCTGCCAAAGTACCATAAGCTATATTTCTAAACACAGAGGTATTAAATAACGAAACCTGCTGAGTCACTAACGAAATATGTCTGCGAAGATTCGCTAACTTATAATCATTAATATCAATATTATCTAATAAAATACTACCCTGTGAATGTTGATAAAAACGTGGAATCAAACTCGCCAAAGTAGACTTACCACTACCAGAACGACCCACTAATGCTATCATTTGGCCTGGTTCAATGGTGAAATTAATGTTTTTTAGAACTTCTTTATCTGTACCAGGGTAAGTAAACGCTAAATTTTTAACCTCTAATCTTCCTAATACATCTGTTTTCTCAATTGTTCCATTATCAACTTCAGGGTCTTCATCTAATACTTCAAAAATACTTTCAGCCCCTGCTAAGCCTTTTTGAACGTTAGAACTTACTTCAGATAATTGTCTAATTGGCTTAGGTAACAAACCAGCTGCTGTAATATAAGCAACCAACTCACCCGCACTGGCATCACCACGTAATAATAAAACCAAGAACAATAAAACAGCCATTGCTGAATAAATGACTAATTGCAATAAAGGTGTATAAATTGCACCTGTTTTAGTCATTTTTAACTGTTTTGCCATACTATCTTCTGTCACTTCTTTGAAGCGGTTTGACTCATATGCTTCACCACCAAAACTACGAACCACACGATAGTTTTGTACTGTTTCAGAAGTTACATGGGTCAGATCGCCCATGGCCATTTGAATTTTTTTACTTTGCTTACGAAACTTTTTACCTGCAATAGTAACCATCACTGCAATCACTGGCAGAATAGCAATCATTACTAAGGTTAATTTCCAATTCATGTATAACAAGTAACAAAATAAGAAGACAACCGTTAAACCTTCCCTAAAGATCACCTTGATTGCATCTGTAGCTGCACCTGTTACCATATTTACATTAAATAAAATAAGCGAAACCATGTGACCAGAATTACGATCATCAAAGTAGCGGCTAGGCAACTGAAAAAACTTATTAAACATCTGTAGTCTTAAATCTTGTACTAATCCTAATGTAACACGTGCAAGAAAATAACTACCTAAAAAAGATCCTATACCTTGCCAAATTGCAATTAATACTAAAAATACAGGAACAGCATAGATTAAATCTAAGGTTTCTAAATAAGGAACACCTGGAAATAATGTAGTAGACTTCCCACCTAAAGCATCCACAAAATACTGTAGGATATGTGCTAGCAATGGCTGTGAAGAGGCAAAGATAATATAACCTAGAATACTAATTGCAAAAAAACCAATATAAGGTTTTACATAGGTTAATAATCTAAAATAGAGTTTTAAACTGGAAACTTGTTTTTTAGTGTTACTCATTATCAATCATATTCTTCTAAAAAGTTGATTATAGCATGTAGTTAGATACTACATTTGTTGACTAACTAAAAATTCATTCTGTTTAGTCAATTCCCAATGTAGACCAAATATCATCAATATGCTTAACAATAGATGGATCTTTATGAATCGCTCTACCCCATTCACGATCAGTTTCTCCTGGCCATTTATGGGTAGCATCTAAGCCCATTTTACTACCTAAACCTGAAATAGGCGATGCAAAGTCTAAATAATCAATCGGCGTATTATCAATTAACAGTGTATCTCGCTTGGGATCCATACGCGTAGTAATCGCCCAAATCACATCATTCCAATCACGTGCATTAATATCATCATCCGTCACAATTACAAACTTAGTGTACATGAATTGACGAAGAAAACTCCAAACGCCCATCATAACTCGCTTAGCATGACCAGGATATTGTTTTTTCATTGTTACCACAGCCATTCGATAAGAGCAGCCTTCTGGCGGTAAGTAAAAATCCACTATTTCTGGAAACTGCTTTTGCAGTATTGGTACGAATACATCATTGAGTGCTAACCCCAAAATTGCAGGCTCATCAGGAGGGCGACCTGTATAAGTACTGTGATAAATAGGGTTTTCGCGATGGGTTATACGTTCAACTGTGAATACAGGAAATTTATCCACTTCATTGTAATAGCCAGTATGATCGCCAAAAGGTCCTTCATCTGCCATCTCATTGGGATAAATAGCCCCTTCTAATACAAATTCAGCACTAGCAGGCACTTGTAGATCATTACCTATACATTTTACTAATTCTGTTTTTTGACCACGTAACAAACCAGCAAAAGCATATTCTGACAAAGCATCAGGCACTGGTGTTACTGCTCCTATGATAGTAGCAGGGTCACAACCTAACACCACAGAAACAGGAAATGGTTCTGTAGGGTGTTTTTGTCGCCATTCTTGATAATCAAGCGCACCACCACGATGACTGAGCCATCGCATAATGACTTTATTACGACCAATCACTTGTTGGCGGTATATACCTAAATTTTGTCGTTCTTTTGATATACCTCTAGTAACAACAATACCCCAAGTAATTAATGGTCCTGCATCTTCTGGCCAACATTTTTGAACAGGTAACTGGCTAAGATCAACATCATCACCTTCTTTAACAACCGCATGACAAGGCGCATCCTTACGGATTTTTGGTGACATATTAAGCACTTTTTTAAAAATAGGTAATTTTTGCCAAGCATCTTTTAAGCCTTTAGGAGGCTCTGGCTCTTTTAAAAAAGCTAGTAATTTACCAATTTCTTTAAGCTGATTGAGATCATCTGTTCCCATCCCTAAGGCAACACGTTTAGGTGTCCCAAATAAATTTCCTAAGACAGGAATATTATATCCCGTTGGATTTTCAAACAGTAAGGCTGGTCCTTGTTTGCGAAGAGTTCTATCACAAACCTCAGTCATTTCTAAATTTGGAGAAACAGGTGCTGTTACTCGCTTCAACTCACCTTGTTTCTCTAATAATTGAATAAAGTCTCTTAAGTCAGCATACTGCATAAGTAAAACACCTTTGCCTATCTATATACTTAAAAGCCGCATTACTGCGGCTTTTTAATAGAGCTATTATTTATTTTCTTTTCATTGCTTGGAAGAACTCATCATTGGTTTTAGTATCTTTCAACTTATCCAATAAAAACTCAATAGCTGCAATTTCTTCCATCGGATGAAGAATTTTACGTAAAATCCACATTCTTTGTAACTCATCTTCAGTTGTTAATAACTCTTCACGACGAGTACCAGAACGATTAAAGTTAATAGCAGGGAATACACGCTTCTCAGCAATCTTGCGATCTAATTGTAATTCAAGGTTACCTGTACCTTTAAACTCTTCATAGATAACTTCATCCATTTTAGAGCCAGTTTCCACAAGAGCTGTTGCTAAGATGGTTAAGCTACCACCTTCTTCAATATTACGTGCCGCACCAAAGAAGCGTTTAGGTTTTTCTAAAGCATGCGCATCAACACCACCTGTTAACACTTTTCCTGAACTAGGAATAACCGTGTTATAAGCACGTGCTAAACGGGTGATAGAATCTAATAAAATAACTACATCACGTTTATGCTCAACTAAGCGTTTTGCTTTTTCAATAACCATTTCAGCTACTTGTACGTGACGTATAGGCGGTTCATCAAAGGTTGAAGCCACTACTTCACCACGAACCGTACGCTGCATTTCTGTTACTTCTTCTGGCCGCTCATCAATTAATAATACAATTAAATGGCATTCAGGATTATTACGAGTAATATTGCTAGCAATGTTTTGTAGCATTAAGGTTTTACCCGCTTTAGGAGGTGCAACGATCAAACCACGTTGACCTTTACCAATAGGTGCACAAAGGTCAATAACACGACCTGTTAAGTCTTCAGTAGCACCATTACCGATCTCCATTACCATGCGTTGATCTGGAAAAAGCGGTGTTAAGTTTTCAAATAGGATTTTATTCTTAGCGTTCTCTGGTTGATCAAAATTAATGGTATCAACCTTTAACAAAGCAAAGTAACGCTCACCTTCTTTAGGTGGACGAATCTTACCAAAGATAGTATCGCCTGTACGTAAGTTAAAACGTCGAATTTGGCTTGGAGAAACATAAATATCATCTGGCCCTGCTAAATAAGAGGAGTCGGATGAACGTAAGAAACCAAATCCATCTGGTAATATTTCTAAAATACCATCACCTGATATTTCTTCACCACTTTTAGCATGGCGTTTAAGTAATGAAAAGATAATGTCTTGTTTACGTGAACGAGCCATATTTTCTAGGCCCATTTGTTCCGCAATTTCTAATAATTCACCAATAGGTTTTTGTTTAAGTTCTGTAAGATTCATAAGGATGAAAAAGGAGGTTGTTTTGAGATAGACACTTCCCTAAATTAAGGAAAGCTGTTATTTGCGTATAAGAATTGTATACATTCATTCTAACTTAAGGATCTAAGCTATCTTTTTAGTATAGGATGATATTTTTACTCTGTCTACATAAATTTAATCCTACTTTAAATATAAAATTATTGTGGTTTGATTTATAACAATCTATTGGAACTTACTAGGCGTAGATTATTGTTTTTATTTTGTTCTACGCCTGCAATCATTATCACTCTGTTATTAATTGGATATTCGTTTCGTTTGTTATACATACAAATATCTCATTTATTTATGACGCTTCTTTTATTTTTATTCTTTGTCTCTGTTTATTATTTTTATTTTTCAAAGTTATTTTTATATTGTTTTTATTTGTTTA
>JBEBWU010000186.1:0-5197 GCA_040391985.1 Entomomonas sp.
CTGTAGTAAAAGCTATTGCACATATTACAGGTGGTGGGCTATTAGAAAATATCCCACGAGTTTTACCTGAAAATACAGTAGCTCAAATAGATGTGGCGAGTTGGCAACGTCCAGCCATTTTTGACTGGTTACAACAGCACGGTAATGTTGATGAAACAGAAATGCATCGTGTGCTTAATTGTGGTGTTGGTATTGTGATCTGTGTAGCAGAGAAAGACCTTGAGTTGGTACTTGATAATTTGCATGAGTCAGGTGAAAAGCCTTGGGTTGTTGGTCGTATAGAGCAAAGTGATACAGAACAACCACATGTTATTCTAAATAATTTAAAGCAGCACTAATGAATAAGCCTTGTAAGATCGTTGTTCTTATATCAGGTAATGGTTCTAATTTACAGGCTATTATTGATAGTATTAACTCACAGCAATGCCCTGCTGAAATTGCGGCAGTTATTAGTAATAAAGCAGGGGCTTATGGTTTAGTGAGAGCAGAGCAAGCAGGTATTACTGCACATTGCATCGATCATCGTCAATATCAAGATCGCCAGTCTTTTGATAAGGCGTTGATGCAGTTGATAGATCAATATCAGCCAGATTTAGTGGTGTTGGCTGGCTTTATGCGAATATTAACAGATGATTTTGTGAATCATTATTTAGGGCATCTTATTAATATTCATCCCTCATTACTGCCTAAATATCCTGGTCTCAATACTCACCAACGAGCATTGGAAGCTGGTGATAAGCAGCATGGCTGTAGTGTACACTTTGTAACGCCTGTGCTGGATGGTGGTCCTGTAATTATTCAAGGTGTAACAGCTATTACTGAAAACATAGATTTAAACGTATTAGAAGAACGTGTTCATCAGTTAGAACATAAAATTTACCCCATTGCTATAACATGGTTTGCTGAACAACGTTTGGCATTAGTTAATAATGCAGCTATGCTGGATGCACAACCCTTGCCTTTGACTGGGTATTGTTATGAATCAAATGACTAAAACATTTATAGTTAGCTTATTTCTTTCTATTATTTTTATATTTCCTGCCCAAGCATGGCAATTAAAGCCTTTTGAAACCATTTATACAGCAACAATCTCTAATATCCCTTTTGACGGTCAAGCTACTTACAGTTTAACAAAAAAGGCCAATGAATGGCATTTTCAGACACTCGCTTCTATGGCAATTGCACAGCGTGTTGAAAATAGTAGCTTTGTATTAAAAAATGGTGCTATTCAACCTTCTTTTTATAAATTTGAGCAGTCAGGCATTAAACCTAAACAGGTTTCTTTGAGCTTTGACTGGAAAAAAATGTTTGCTAAAGGTCACTTTAAGGATAGAAAGCATGATGATGATATGTTTTTTGACCTTAAGCACCACATGCTAGATCAGTTGTCTACGCAATTAGCCTTACAGATAGATATTGCTAATGGTAAAAAGCAGATGACTTATCGAGTGATAGAAGATGATGAGCTTGATACCTATAAATTTAAAGTATTAGGTGAAGAAACTATAGAAACACCTGTTGGTAATTTAGTAGCAGTAAAAGTACAACGAGTAAGAGATGCTAATAGCAAACGACAAAGCTATATTTGGTTTGCTAAAGATTGGAATTATACGGTAGTGCGTCTTTACCATTTAGAAAAGAATGGGCAGGAGTATGTTATTTCTTTAGCCCATGGCACTGTTGATGGTAAAGAAATTAAAGGTAAATAGCGAAAAGTTAGTTTTGATCAGATTTTTCTAAAATAGTATCAATATTTTTTTTATGATCGAGACCAATTTGCTCAACTGTTTTTGCTTTATCCAACGCTTGTTTTTGACTATCCAAAAAAGTTTCAGAAGGTGGTTCAGCAGGCGAGCAAGCAGCTAGAATGCATAATAGAAAAGGTATAGCCAATAATTTTATATAAGTATTCATTGTCGGTGCTTTTAGTAAATAAAATCTATACTATTTATTTTAATCTATTTATATTAGTAGCAGTTATAATAATTAGTTACATTTATACTTCAAGGAGTTCTTAGTGAGCCGAATTGACTCTTCTGGGCATCTATCAAGAGGTCTCTCCAATAGGCATATTCAGTTAATTGCATTGGGTGGTGCTATTGGTACAGGGCTTTTTTTAGGTTCATCCAAAGCAATTGAAATTGCTGGTCCTGCTATCTTATTAGGATATGCTATTGGTGGTTTTGTTGCTTTTATGATTATGCGCCAATTAGCAGAAATGACGGTAGAGGAACCTGTAGCAGGGTCTTTTAGTCATTTTGCTTACCGCTATTGGAGTCCTTTTGCTGGCTTTGCTTCTGGTTGGAACTATTGGTTACTTTATGTTTTGGTGAGTATGTCGGAGCTAAGTGCGGCGGCTAAATATATTCACTATTGGTTACCAGAAATACCTACTTGGATATCTGTGTTAAGCTGTTTTATTTTAATTAATGCAATTAATTTAATGGCAGTTAAGATTTATGGTGAGGTTGAGTTTTGGTTTGCCATTATTAAAGTGATTGCTGTTATTGCTATGATTTTGTTTGGTGGCTATTTACTGTTTGGTGGTAAAGCAGGTCCTGAAGCTTCTATTACTAACTTGTGGGCACATGGTGGCTTTATGACTAATGGTATAGAAGGGCTTATTATCGCTTTAGCTATTATCATGTTTTCATTTGGTGGTTTGGAGTTGATTGGTATTACCGCAGCAGAGGCCGAACAACCTGAAAAAACTATTCCAAAAGCGACTAATCAAGTAATTTATCGTATTTTAATTTTTTATATTGGCGCATTAACTGTATTACTTTGTTTACATCCTTGGAATCAAATTAATCCTAATGAAAGTGCTTTTGTGACAGTATTCCATGATTTAGACCAATCTGTTGTGTCAAATGTACTTAATTTTGTGGTATTAACTGCTGCGCTGTCTGTGTATAACAGTGGCCTATATTGTAACAGTAGAATGCTCTATGGTTTGGCTGAGCAAGGTAATGCTCCTAAACAGTTAATGTATACTAATCGCCGTGGTACACCAATATTTGCTGTAATCTTGTCAGGTTTGGCAACATTGACTGCTGTTGTACTAAATTATTATATACCTCAAGAAGCTTTTTATATTTTAATGGCATTGGTAGTTTCTGCCTTAGTGATTAATTGGGCAATGATTAGTTTTACCCATATTATGTTTAGACGACATAAGAATAAAGAAGGCGTTACTCCTAAGTTTAAGGCATTGTTTTATCCTTTAGGTAATATTATCTGTCTTATATTTTTAACAGGAATGCTAGTGATTTTAGCGATGGATGAGGGAATGAGGCTTTCTGTGGAATTGATTCCAGTATGGATTGTTGTACTAGCTGTTGGATATGGAATAAAACTTTATTTTAAAGGTAAAAAGAATTAATTATTAAATTAAGGTTGTTATGACAATACACGTTGAACGTTCTGCCTTATTGCCTTATTCGGCACACAAGATGTTTGTATTAGTAAATGATGTTGCAAAATACTCTGAGTTTTTACCATGGTGTACAGGAACTGAAATATTTGCTAGTTCTGATACTGAAATGGTAGCTAAGGTATTAATAGCTAAAGGGCCGATTAAACAATACTTTATTACCAAAAATACCCTTGTTACAGATACTTCTATCGAAATGAATTTACAGGAAGGACCATTTAAGCAATTGCATGGTTTATGGACATTCAATCAGCTAAGTGATGAGGCGTGTAAAATTCATTTAGCCATGGATTTTGACTATAGTAATGTGCTTATAAAAGCTACTTTAGGCCCTTTATTCAATAAGGCGGCTGGTACTATGGTAGATGTCTTCTGCCAACGTGCAAAGGATTTGTATGGCTAAGTTGATAAAAATAGAAGTAGCTTATGCTTTACCCGATAAACAAACCCTATTAGCTATTTCTGTAGCTGAAGGAACCACAGTAAAACAAGGAATTGAGTTAAGTGGTATATTACAACAATATGCTGAGCTTGATTTACAAAAGAATGCTGTAGGTATTTTTGGTAAACGAGTATTACAAGTTGATCAACAAGAGTTGCAGGACGGTGATCGCATAGAAATTTATCGCCCTTTACAGGCGGATCCTAAAGAGGTACGTAGAAGAAGAGCAGAAAAAGCTGCTAATAAAAAAGCCTGATTAAAAAATCAGGCTTTTTTATTAATCTAAGAATAGTTTATAGCGTATCAGGAATAGGTATATCCATTGTCTCTGTGCTATCTACTTCACGTTGAATCTGTTCTTCTAATGAACCTGAACCATCTGTAGGTGTGCTACCTGTTGTTCCTGTAGGTTTACCACCTAAAATCTCTTCATCACGCGTCATACCAGGTAGAAAATCACCAGCAAGTCCAATTAATTGGTTATCTGTATTAAAAGTAAGACTCACGTTTTCTTGTTGCATGGCTCCACCGCCTGGTTGGATACTATATATATAGTCCCAGCGATTAGCATGAAATGGATCGGTAATTAGTGGGCTACCCATTAAGAACCAAACTTGAGCACGTGTCATTCCAGGCCTTAATTGGTTAATCATGTCTTGAGTAATGATATTACCTTGCTGGATATCAATTTTATAAACACTAGGAAAACATCCCGAAAGTGTTAAAAGGCCTATTATTATGCTGCTAAATAAGGTAAATTTTGGCTTTTGCATTAGAAACAGACTTCCACTAATATTATACTGTCTAGTTAAATTGTAATATCATACCTTTATTATGGCCTATTGCGAAGCTTAAAGTGAGAAAACATATGGTAGAAAATAATGAATTAAGAAAAGCTGGCTTGAAAGTAACCTTGCCAAGGGTAAAGATTCTACAGCTTTTAGATGCTGCAGAGAACCGTCATATGAGTGCAGAAGATGTTTATAAGTCTTTAATGGACTCAGGTGAAGATGTTGGTTTGGCAACAGTTTATCGGGTATTAACGCAGTTTGAATCTGCAGGGCTGGTAGTTCGTCATAACTTTGATGGTGGCCATGCGGTATTTGAGTTAGCAGATGGAGATCATCATGATCACATGGTATGTGTAGACTCTGGCGAAGTAATAGAGTTTATAGATAGAGAAATTGAGGAATTACAGCATAAAATTGCTGAACGTCACGGCTTTGATCTGGTAGATCATAATCTTGTGTTATATGTTAAAAAGAAAAAATAACGATAAATATTAAAGCTTCGTTATTAGTTGTTTTGCATCATTTATACAA
>JBEBWU010000187.1:0-5144 GCA_040391985.1 Entomomonas sp.
AATAAAGCTATCACCTCTTCAGAACAATCGATAAAAACCATCAATAACTTACTCACAGAAATAGACCATACTGCTATAAAATTACTTGATATATCTAATCCATCCTGTGGAATCATTGAACCTGCCTTAATAAAATACACTGTTACCCATACCTATATTCGAACACTTAACCTAACCAAGGATAATATAATCTATTGTTCATCTTTTGCTGATGCTAATTACAGATCTACATTTTTAGCTAAGGACGAACTAATGCACCTTTTTAGTAATAATGATATAACTCCTGATAGATCGTTTGTGTACTATCATAAAACTAAAGGGCCATGGGGAGTATTAATAGCAATTGATGGCAGTTACCTAGCTTATCTATTAAATAATGAAAATAAATCATTTTTAGTTATAAATGAAAACTGGCTAGATATTAAAGGGCTTGTTCAAGCTTCTCGTTCTTTTAAAGGAAATCCAGATCAAATAGAAGTTAGTTCTGATCAATATCCTTTTAAAATTGTTACAGTTTTATCTCTAGCTACTTATTTAGAATATATGCTTGAGCATTATTTGTTATTTCTTTTGATATTATCACTTGTCATGATTCCTATTGGAATAAAAGTTTATATCCAATTACCCATTTACGATATTGTAAAAGCAATGCGCCACAAGCAATTTATTCCTTACTATCAATTAATAAAAATTTCTAACAGTGAACAATGGTCTGGTGTTGAGGTACTAATTCGTTGGCAACATCCCAAAAAAGGATTAATCATGCCTAATGAATTTATTTCTGCCCTAGAAAGGTCAAAACATATTATCCCTTTTACACTCAACCTTATGGAACATGTAAAAAATGACTTTATTGAAAATCTAGCTATTATTCCAAAAGGCTTTCATATTGGTATTAATATTAGCCCCAAACACTTACAAACAACTAAATTAGCCTTAGACTGTGAGAAATTTTTACAACACTTTCCAAAAGAACATATACAACTTACTTTAGAAATTACAGAACGTGAAATAGCAGAGCCCACAGAAACAGCAAAGAAACTTTTTAACCTATTACAAGACCTTAAAGTATTCATTTCAATTGATGACTTTGGAACAGGTCATTCCAGTTTATCCTATCTCACAAGTTTTAAAGTGGATTACATAAAAATAGACCAAAGTTTTGTTAGTACTTTAGAAGACAGTCTTTCATCCAGATATATTATTAATGGCATTATTGATTTAGCGAGTAATTTAAATATTGATATTATCGCTGAAGGTGTTGAAAATCATGGTCAAAAAGAATACTTAACACAACATGGTGTAAAATATTTACAAGGTTTTTTATTTAGCAGACCTGCACCAATAGCAGAACTATATAAAACCCTAGCAACTTAACTTTAAATGCTAGAGCTCTGTGTAAAATATTTCTATTCTTCTTCTGATAACTCTATTAGCCAAACACGATTTAATCGTGTACCACTTACCTCAACAATTCCTAAAGCTTTAAGGATAGCTAATACATAATTAAGACTGCACTGTTCCATATAGGGATTTGCTTCTTGTACAACTCTAGATAAGGGAACACTCCGCTCGTAGGTATCACCTGTCTTCACCTCACAAGTATTATCTATAAAATGATTGTGCTCCACCAAATAATCAATCACTGCAACAAATGCTTGCTTGGTAATTTTAATATTCTGCTGAGGTCTAATTTCAAGCGTTATATCATCAATATCTACTATCCAGAACTCTTCATTTACTATGTCATCAATGATCCAAAAGCTTTGGCTAATTTGTAGTTGTGGCCATAATGATAAAAATTTATCCCTATATTGAGACATACACACTCCTTTTGATATCCATGATCTCTAATAAAATCTGTTAATTATTATAAACTTTGAGTATCTATCTTAAAAAGATAAACTTAACTTAACATTAATAAATATATGATTACTACTCAAATTGATAATTAATTTTAGCTTACCCTTATCATATTTTTTTTATTGCGCTACAATAACATCGTTACATAGTTTACCGAAGGTATTGATAGAACGTCTGCTTCACATTAAGGCTAAGCAACAAATAAAAGGAGCTTAAAAACTCACCACAAGTGACTTTTTAACAATTATTGTTGCTGCTAAAAGTCTTCATCATTATTTCTCAGAAACTTTATTGTAATTATTGACTCTAGGTATTACCTACCGTCGTTTATTCGATATGACTAATTAAAGGTTAATAAATATAATGCAATGGACATTTTCTGATCGAGCTACAGCTCTTAAAAGCTCTGCTATCCGTGAGATTCTTAAGGTTACTGAACAGCCTGATGTTATCTCATTTGCAGGTGGCTTACCCTCACCCAATACATTTCCAGTGGCAGAGATTAAACAAGCTATTGATAACATTCTTAATAGCAATGATGCAGTGGGTGCCTTACAGTATGGCCCAACCGAAGGCTATGCTCCTCTAAGAGAATGGGTAGCTAAACGAGTTTCTAGGGATGGTGTTACTATTCGCCCAAGCCAAGTACTCATTGTGACAGGTTCTCAACAGGCTTTAGATCTTATCGGTAAAGCGCTTATTAATAAAGGCAGTAAAGTATTAGTAGAAACACCTACTTATTTAGGTGGATTACAATCTTTTACTCAATATGAGCCTAGCTATATTTCTATTGAAAGTGATGAAAAAGGATTAAATCCTGACTCTATCACAGACGAGATGGCAAAATCAGCTAGCTTTATGTATTCGATTCCTAACTTTCAGAACCCAACAGGACGTCGCTTACCATTAGAACGTCGTCAAAAAGTTGCAGAAATTGCCAAGAGAAATAACCTTATATTGAGTTAGATTATCAAGGTAATAGATTGCCTGGCATTTATAGTTTTGCACCTGATAACACAGTATATTTAGGTTCTTTCTCAAAAATATTAGCGCCTGGTTTACGTCTTGGTTATATTGTAGCGGCTGAAGAGTTTATTAATAAACTAGTACAACTTAAACAAGCGGCTGACTTACATACACCAAGTCTAACTCAACGCATTGCTTATGACGTCATCAAAGATGGTTTTTTAGACAAGCACATTCCTACTATTCGTGAACTATATGCTACACGCTGCAATTTCATGTTAGATGCATTGGCTAAATATATGCCAAGTACAGTGAAATTTAATAGACCAGAAGGTGGTATGTTTATTTGGGTTGAACTACCCAAAGAACTTAATGCCACTGAACTACTGGCTGAAGCGGTACAGAATAAAGTTGCTTTTGTTCCTGGTGAACCGTTCTTTGCTAACAGTACTATGGCAAATTGCTTACGTTTAGCTTTTGTTACTGTACCAGAAGAGAAAATTGAGAAAGGTATTAAAATACTAGCAGAGCTAGTAAAAAAACATGCTGGAATAATTGACGAAAGCGCTGTTATTGTCTAGAAATAAAAAAGCCAAGCGTTTGCTTGGCTTTTTTATAATTAACTACTTAGTTTCATAGGCCTCATAGCCTTCATTATAAACCGCTTTGATAATTTCAGTAGCTGGTAACTCACTGACTACTGTCATTTTTCCTGCTGCTAAATCAATATCTACTTCAGCATCATCGTCTAATTGCTTAATAGCTTCAGTCACAGCTCTAACACAGTGACCACACGTCATACCTTTTACATCAAATCTTTGCATAACACACCTCACTTGGTTGTTTTAAATTTAAGCAAATTTACTTTGAATCAAATCAGCTAATTGTTTTGCTGAACTTTCTACAGTTTGTGCATCTTGCCCTTCAACCATCACTCTAATCACTGGCTCTGTACCTGATTTTCTTAATAAAACACGGCCTTTACCATCCATTGCGTTAACAATCTGATCAGATAACTGTTGGATATCTTTTGAGTGCAACTCTTGTTCAGATATCATATTTGTTAATCTTACATTGATCAGTTTTTGTGGACACTTACGTAAAGCTTGACGAGCTTCTGCCAATGTTTGTCCTCTGTGCTTCAATGCCATTAATACCTGTAATGCTGCAACAATACCATCACCTGTTGTTGTATGATGACTACAAACAATATGGCCTGAATTTTCACCACCTAATTGCCAACCGTTTTCCAATAATGAGGCAATAACATAGCGATCCCCTACATTTGCTCGGGCAAAAGGAATATCTAATGACTTAAGCGCTAACTCTAAACCAAGGTTACTCATAAGAGTACCCACTACTCCACCTTCCAATTTGCCTTGTTCTTTTAAATCTCTAGCAATTAGAAAAAGTAATTCATCACCTTCAACTAAAACACCTGAATGATCAACCATAACTACACGGTCACCATCCCCATCAAACCCGATACCAATATCAGCCTGATGATTTTTTACAGCCTCTACTAGCTGTTCTGGATGAGTAGAACCACAATTATCATTAATATTCAAACCGTTTGGATGCACAAATAAAGAAACCACATCAGCACCCAACTCTTTAAACACATTAGGTGCCACTTTATAAGTAGCACCATTAGCACAGTCTAATACTATTTTCATTCCCTCAAAACTAGTATGGTTTGGTACTGTACTTTTACAAAACTCAATATAACGACCTGCCGCATCATTAATACGAGAAGCCTTACCTAAAGAGTTAGACTCCACAACTTCCATTGGGCGGTCTAACAACTCCTCTATCATCAATTCAGTTTCATCTGGCAACTTTGTGCCTTTACTAGAAAAGAACTTAATACCATTATCATGGTGGCCATTATGGGAGGCACTAATAACAATACCTGCATCAGCATGGAAAGTACGTGTTAAATAAGCTACTGCAGGAGTAGGCATAGGGCCAAGTAGTTGTACGTTAACACCTGCTGAAGCTAATCCAGCCTCTAAGGCTGATTCAAACATATAGCCAGAGATACGGGTATCTTTACCCACTAAAATGCGGCAAACACCTTTCTTACGAAAAGCTACACCTGTTGCCCAACCTAATCGCAACATAAAATCAGGTGTAATTGGAAACTGCCCTACACGACCACGAACACCATCTGTTCCAAAATATTTTCTAGTCACTCTGCACTCTCTACCGCACTAATCATTTTCACAATATCCACTGTTTCAGCCACATCATGTACCCTTAAAATATGAGCACCTTTTGTTATAGCTAAAGCAGCCAATGCCAAACTACCATAA
>JBEBWU010000188.1:0-5138 GCA_040391985.1 Entomomonas sp.
ACGGCAAGGCGTTGTTAAGAAAGTGGTTTTGAGGGTTGACAGGGGCGCGCGGAACCGTAAAATGGCGCGCCTCTGATACGGGAAACGGCGCAAGCCACGAGCCTGTGGAGGAGCTGGAAGGTGACAAGTTCCGCGATAGCTCAGTCGGTAGAGCAAATGACTGTTAATCATTGGGTCCCTGGTTCGAGCCCAGGTCGCGGAGCCAAATTTAACGGAGTATAGCGCAGTTGGTAGCGCGCCTGCTTTGGGAGCAGGATGTCGGGAGTTCGAGTCTCTCTACTCCGACCAAATCAAAATAGATTTGGGTCGTTAGCTCAGTCGGTAGAGCAGCTGGCTTTTAACCAGTTGGTCATAGGTTCGAATCCTATACGACCCACCATAAAAGAAAAGGCTTATAGAAAAATCTATAAGCCTTTTTTTATTTCAAATAGCTACTTTATATTCAAGAAAAAATAAAGAATTAGAAGTAAAAGTGAATACTGGTTAGATTATTAGTATTTCTAACGGAATAGTAGAGTCAGATTAATTTACTATATTAGTACTAATAACTTCAACATTATCGGAGCAAGCTACACAGGAAATAGATATAACTAAAACTAATAGATAGCGAAAAATCAACTATTCACCATTTTTAGTAACCTAAAGTGGGGGATGTTAGTATAAAACCTCTATTTTGGTTGATTCTTTTTTGCAAATAGTTTTAATTTCTAACTTTTGAAAGCCATCTTAAAGCTATTTACTAGTCAATTATCAATGGAAATAACTAATACTATCTTTTTAAAGTAAACATTCCTTTTAATCAGCTTTAATTCAGATAATTAATATAACAAAAAGGTTTTATTTTTAATAATGATTTTAAGTAAATAATAGTATGAGTTTTTTTGGGCTTTATATTGAGAGATAAATAAACTTTACTAGACTAGAAAACACTGATGAGGTGTGATCTAATTTCTAATTAGATAGCCAAATTGATTATGTTAGTATAAGTTTTATTTAAAAATTGATATTTTAATAAGATTACGATTTTAATCATTAATTTTGTATGATAAAAGAAAAGGATTGATATGAAAGATATCAATCCTTTTAGTTATACCACTAGTTACTACACTCACAAGAAAGATTATTTATAACTTTTTCTGCTCCTCCAATTGGAAGTTGCGCATAAATTCCTATTACCGAAAGTCTGAATCCCCATTCGACAATATTGGTCGTATATACTTCGTTTTACCTACAGGGTTCATGAACATATTTAGACGTGCTGAGATGGGTAAATAATTGAACCCAGCATTTATAATACCTTGACCTAAACTAGATCTTTGAGGAAAAAACCAATGATGCAAGTGTTGTCCGCGATTAAGAAGGGAAGGAACTCCATTTCCATTATTTCTGCTCCATCCATCTCTAACTTTATTCCATTTACGATCATCTTTTAATAGTCTTTGAAGACCTTGCCCCATATTTTTGTCTGAAAGAAGTTTCTGACCTTTTTTTGTAAAAACATTTCTTGATTGATTAATTGCATTTTTCCCCAAGTGTGCCCCTCCAAAAGCAAGAGAATATGCCATGCTACTCCATTCACCATATTTATAAGCGTTAGAACATGTGTCAACATCTGTATCAAATGTTTTTCTTACAAATCTAGAAAAACCAAATGACATGTTATCACCAAACCCAGCAACAAATTGAAGAACAGAGGGAGGTATTTCAGGCCAATTGCTTGGATGAAAGCTACTATAGCCTCCTCCATTGGGGTTTAATCCATAGGGATCAAAGTTACTTAATGGATTTGAATAACCATAGTTGTAAAGATTAAGTCCACCATTTAAACCAATAGGATCACTTTGTAAATAACGTCCTGTGGTTGGATTATAGTCACGAAAACCGTTGTAATGGGTATTTGTTTCTGCATCAAAATATTGACCAGGGAAACGTAAGTTTAATGTGATTTGGTTATTACTATCTAAAATGGTTTTGCCAAAGCTGTCTGCAAAGCCTTTCCATGTTATTTGTCCTTGACTATTTGTTGCTACTTGTGGAGTAGACAAATGGTCTGTGTGAATATAGTGATATTGTGCAGTTGCAAGTGTTGAGTCTGAGGTTAAATTAGCTTGCCATAAAGGGCTTGTTCCCCACTCAGTTTCAGGTTCCCAACCATAAGCTATTAGTAAGGTGCCTTGTTGATTGAATTCTGCAACTAATCCTTCATCTGTATATAGGTAGTAAGTAGTTGCACCTTTTACGGTTTTACTAATACGGCGACCAAAAGGATCGTATTGATAATGTGCTATTTCTTGTTGATTGTCTTTTACAGTAGTTAAACGATTTGCTACATTATATTGGTAACTAAGGGTTTTATTGCCTGTGGTTTCTGTAGCTATATTGCCATTTACAGTATAAGTATATTGAGTAAGCTGGTTATTTTCTCCATATTGCATCAGTTGATTATTAGCATTGTAAAGCCAGTTACCAGCGTGATTACTACCTATACGATTATCAACACTATCATAGCTATAAGTGTTATTGGTTAATCCTAAATTTTGTAATAATGGTGATGGTTCAACTAATGTTAAACGATCTAGTTGATCATAGCTGTATTTAGTTTGACCATATTCACTATTTTGTTGAGCGATATTGCCTGCTTTATCATAACTATAATTACGATCCATTAAGACAGTATTGTTATCTGAGGTTACTTTTATAGTAGTTGGTCTTTGTAACGGATCATAACTGATACTTTTAGTAGTGTTAGGATAACGAATTAAAGTAGGTTGTAACCATTGATATTGTTCCCAAGAGATTTTTTCACCATTGGCTAATTGAGTTTGTTTAAGATAGCCTTTTTCGTGGGTGTAAGTTACTTGGGTGTTATCAGGATAAGTAAGACTAGTTAAATTACCATCTCTATCATAAGCGTATTTTAACGTGTTAGTTATTTTTTGAGTGCCAGTTCCATAAGTAATGGTTTCTTTAGTTACTCTACCTAGGTCATCATAAACATAGGTGAATTGACTTTGGGTATCGCCTGTTTGTGTTATGTTAATAGGTTGATCTGCTGAATCATAGCTATATGTTATGGTTTGACTAGGTGCTATTTGTCCTTTTAATATATACTCTTTTTGAATAAGGCGACCAGCTTTATCATATAGATAAGCAATAGTATTACCACTAGCATCTTGTTCTTGGATAAGTTGATTAGCTACATCATAACTATATAGTGACGTTTCACCCAATGGGCTAATTTCTTTAATTAGATTGCCATTGTTATCGTATTCAAACTGATAATTATTATCTTTGGCATCTGTTAGCTTACTAACTTCTCCAAAGCTGTTCCACTGCTGTTTGGTTTTATTTCCCAGAGTATCTGTAAGTACTTTTGCTTGATTAAAACTATTATAACCTATCGATATATTAGTATTGTTAGGATTAGTAATGCTAACAGGCACATTAAGCTCATTATAGCCAATACGATTAATTAACTGATTTTGTGCATCAAGTATTTGGGTAATTTGAGTAGGGAAGCCTAGCGCATTGTATTGATAGGTTTCGCTATAGGTTGGATAAATAGCTTTAGTTAGTAAACCACTTAGCTTAGTATTTTCAGCACCATATTCATATTTATAGCTATTACCAGCCATATCTGTTTGTTGGATAAGGTTGCCATCAATATCGTAAGATTGAGTTATTGCTAAACCTGAGGGTAATACACCTTTAATAAAACGACCATCCGTATCAAAATAATAACTTTGGGTTTCATTAAGTGCGTTGGTTTTATTAACTTGCCATCCGCTATCACTAAATTGATAGTTATAGGTAACCGCTTTACCTAATGGATTAGTAATAGAAGTTACACGCCCCATTGAGTCTGTTGTATAGGTATAATGGTGATTTAATGGGTCTATCATTGCAGTAGGGTAGCCTGCTGCATTATAGGTAGTTTGCCATGTATTATTTAAAGGGTTAGTTACACTGGTAGCTTGCCCTTGAATATTGTAGGTAAACTGGTAGGTATGACCATTACCATCAGTAAATGAGGCTACATTACCATAAGCATCAAAGGTTTGACGTAGGGTAATCGTTCTGTCTTTACTTTTAAGGGTAATGGTGGTTGGTTGGCCAAAGCTATCATACTTTAATAGTGTTGTTTGCTGTTCGTCTTTACCTTCTGCTGCAATAGCTTGTGTTAAGTTGCCTTTACTATCATAGCTGTATTTGTAGTTGTTACCTTGTGCATCAGTATAACGAGTTACTTTATTAAAGGTATTTTCATAAGCAAAACTTTCGCTTAAACCATCTGCTCGAATAATTTTGATGGGGCGACCTATGCTATCAAAGTGAATTGCATTGGTATAACCGCGTTCATCAGTATATTTAACGACATTATTATCACGTTTAATATCTTCGGTCTTTTTACCATTACTGGAACTGGTAAGCGCTTTGCCGCCTTTGTTATAAGTTCTACTGCTTATACGATTTGAACTACCAGAGCTTACTGTATCAACTTTATAGGTCTTGGTGGTGCCATTATAATGACGAGTAATGGTTGTTTCACCTGCGCCAGATTTCGACTGTTTACCAGCAGCAGCTATCATGTATCCTTTACCTGATTTCCCTGTAGAGCCAGCAGTAATAACTTTGATGTATTCTATTTGGCCAGAATTTTTGCCACTGACCATACCTGTTGCAGCTGCTTTTGTACTGCTACTGTATTCAATTTTATTAATCGTACCATCAGGTGCAGTGGTTTGGCTGAGTTGACCTTTATCGTCATAACCATAGTGCCAATCATTATTAAGTACATCAGTGACTTTAACTAATAAGTTACCTTGCCAATGATAGGTTACGGTGCGGTTTTCTCGGTCTTTTGCTTCAATTAAGCGCTCGCTAGTATCGTATTTAAAGCTATATACAAGCTCACCATGATGATCTCTAATGGCTGTACGACGTCCTTCTGGGCTGATATCAAAGCTTACTTTATTGTTATTGCTATCACTGTATTCGGTAACACGGCCTTTACTGTCATAATTAATCCAGTTACCTTGACGATCATACCATTGCCAGCCTGAGTCTGTTTTCTTAATATAGGTTTGGCTAGCGCTGTATAGATCAGTATTACCTGTTTTATAATAAATAACTCCTGC
>JBEBWU010000189.1:0-5128 GCA_040391985.1 Entomomonas sp.
CCTAGCCTCTTTAGGATCATTACTTACTCCCTGCTCTGCTATCCTCTGCTGAACAGTTTTCTCATGCTCAGTCCAAGATAGCTCAGCTATTTCGGCTAATGTTTTTTTCTTGCCATCATGCTCGATAGTCATAGTGTTATCTGATAGTTTTTTGCCTATCCTAAATAATCTTGACTTAATGATAAATTGAGTTTTAAAACGTTCTTTCAAAGAATAGTTATCTGCTGATGACTGCCTTAACTCAAACACCCCAACAGCATTAGCTGCTGCTGTTACTACAGGATGTGATTTCTTACCCTGATACAACAACGCCTCATTCCAAGCAGTTTCAAAGTCTGGCAAATTATCAATATGCAAAAATAACTCGATAATTTCCTGATGATTGGGTGGTGTTTTGCATTCACGAACTAACCGCTGTAAACCATCATTGATGATTAGCTCTAACGTTCTTAGCTCAATACCTAATCCAAAATATTGTTGTACTAGCTCAGTATCAAGCATTGCACCCAATATTCTCTTATACAGCTTTTCCTCTGATGGTTTACCATAATGCTTGGTATACCAAGCTGGAAACTTAGTGCGAACAGTAGCAGCGATCTTATTCGTATTTGCAGTTAAAAAACTATCAATTGCTGGGCTTTTAATTGTCTCGCCAGCTTGTGTCGTTGGCTGTTCGCTCAATACCTGTATTGTTCTGTCTAGTGTTTTGGTTACTATTTCCATTTTGACTAGCCTCTGTAAATCTTCGTTTTTTAACAATTGACTCAGCTAACTTGTTCTCCCACTTTGACTGAGTATACTGCTTATTTTTTTCTGTTATCCAATGGGACACAAACTCTCGAATGCTCTCATTCAACACTCCGTTTTCAAGCTCTGATTCTAAAATCCCATTTGATACAATCTGAGCTTGCCAAGTATCTCCATTCGGTCGCCAACCAATCTCCATTGGAAATTTCTCGAACATGCCCCTTGTAGAAGTAGTAGTAGATATATCTGATTCTGTATCTGCTTCTGGGGGCGTTACTGTAACGTTACCGTTGTTACACTCTTGTTTTTTCTTCTCTCTATGCCGCCTAACGCGCTCTGCACTACTGTCTGAAGAGTATTGACGCTTACCCCATGCAACAGGATTATTATGTTCATCTATAAGATTTTTACTGACAAAAGTAGCTTTTGTTTCAAGCCATTCTTGGTTACTTATTCTTAACTGAAATGCTATTGCTTCATCTGTCAATGTTTCATGTAACGTTACATTGTCGTTACTATCAATGTTACATCTTAAACAAAGCAACATTACATAACGTCTTTGTAACGGCTCGCTCATCATTTGCACCTTTGGATCAGTTGCAAATTCAGCATACATTCTGAACCATTGATTAGCCATGATTATGAATACCTATAAAAAATAGAATCCCGCTGATAAGATATGTAGTTCCTACACAACAAACCAAACCAACGGAGACTCTAAAAATGAGTGAAGAAAATACAGTTACAAACCCTAAAACATCGCCAGAAACAGCTGCACAAGAAATAGTATTAACCATGATAAAAAGTGGATTAATATCATCTGCTGGACAGTTACGAAGCGATGTAGAGCATGCGAGTTTAAAAACTGATGCGATCATAGCTGCTCACAAAAAACTTACTACTTACTATCAGTCTTTAAAGAAATAATTGCACTTTTTAAAGAGGCTATAGTTTTATCTGTAGCCTCTTGCAACTCGCCAGCAGGATATTTTTCAACAAGTAATGGAAATACTTTCAAAAAGACATCCAAAATAATCTCATGCTCAAACTTATTTATTTTTTTATCACTCATATTAATTACCTACTTTATGTACAACTGCATATAAGGAAGCGCGCCAGCCATTTAAATAACCTTTTCATCTCTGGTGAATACATCTTCAAAAGTACAAGACACCCCTAATTTATTAAAAGTTTTAATAATAACTTTCGCATCATCAATAGAAGGCGATCTATTACCTAGCTCATAGTTAGCTATACGTGCAGCGTTATTCCAACCACATGCTTTAGCTAATTTGGCCTGAGATAAATTCACCTTTGCTCTGTATTCTGAAATTTTATTTGCCATAAATTCCTCCTCAACAAAATATAATAACATTTTGTTATTAAGTCAATAACAATTAGCAAGTGGATTATATTAATAGGGAGTTTAAAATTAACGTTATGAAAACATTAGGTAAACGAATCGCTCATTTCAGAAAAAAAGCGCACATGTCTCAAGCTGCGTTGGCTAAAAAATGTGGCTGGGAAAATAATGCTCGTATAGCTAACTACGAGCTTGATAGACGAGAGCCATCTTTAGCTGACCTTGCATTAATCGCTAAGGCTTTAGGGGTAGATAGGGCATTATTAATAGATGGTAATGTTGACAAAAGGTCTAATACTGAAAGCAATGTTAGCTTAATAGAATCCGAAACCAACTTAGCAAATCAAGAAGAATATCCCTTAATAAGCTGGTCTCAAGTTGGGGATTTTATTAAGGGTGATGGTTTAATCTCCGTTAGTAAAATGGAGCAAACCATGCAAAACAATTCCAATAAGAAGTTTAGGTTAGAAGTAATAGGCGACTCAATGACAGCCGATAAAGGTAAGTCAGTTCCTGAAGGTTATCTCATTACAGTTGACCCAACCCTTACACCTGAAAATGGTCAATGCATAATAGCTGTCAAAGGTGAAACACAATTTGCTTTTAGACAATACATTGAAGATACTGGTGTTATTTACCTAAAGCCTTTCAATAAATCTTATAAAATGATTGAACTAACAGATGAATGGCGCATTATAGGCACAGTCATAAAGGCTGAAATTACCCTACTTTAGTCTAAAGTCCCTATTCAGGGACTTTTTATTAAAAAAATTCTTTTTAAATCATGCAAATAGCCTTTTGCTGTATTTTTTCGCTTAAAATAATAACATTATGTTATTGACAACCAATAACGTATCGTTATTATATAAATACAACAGGACATAAAAGCAGATAAGGAAATCCGCTAGCAGATCACGCGAGAGTGGTACTTAAGCCCCGTAAGGATCAAGAACAAACGGGAACTACTTAGGTTTAAAAGTTTTTATTTACCTATCTATTCAAAGAGTAGTTAGATCAATAAAAGCTAACAGAACGATAAGGAGTTCATCATAACTATAATTCAAGAACTTAATAAATTACTAGCAACTTTACCGTTAGAAGTTCAAAAAAACGTCAAGGAAACTTTAAAAGCCTATAACCGAGTAAACGTTTTTTTTGAAAATGGACGCTATCACGTTAGTACAGGCTATTGTTTAAAGAGTCATTATCACCCTGATTTTAAAGACTTCGGTGAGTTTAGAGCTAATGAAATCTATACACCAGAAGAAAGAAATAAAAACTACTTAGAAGTCTTTGGACACAATCCATACCCATTATTCGAATAACATTAACTAAATGGTTAAGATCCGTATCAAGAGCAATTTAGTAATAACTAGATTGCTCTTTTTTATTACCAATTTATAAATTATTTGGAGCTGATTATGCAAACATTAGTCGGTTTACAAGATAGTGTTCATATAGCTGCTAAAGACCTTAGAGCAAAAGGTTATTTAGTTAAAGTCACAATTGATAATGACTGTATTTTTGGAAAGGTAGCAGCACAACACAATCCCTACTTACCATTAACTGTATTAAATATCATTGATGGTCAATACCCACAAAATGTAGAACGCTTTATTGATGAAATGAAAACCATTTTGGACGGTAACTATGAAACATAATACCGTAATCTTTGTAGGTAAAGCTGGTCAGCGTTTAAAAGAATTAGTAGATAACGCTAGAAAGCATGGTTTTGAACATACTAAATTCTATGCAGAGTACAAATCAGGTATTTGGAGGTTAAGTTTTATCACCTGATCCAGTAACACCTCTTTTTTTTATTCAGCGGAAATCGAATATGAAAGAGGATACACCAATCAAAGAAGTATCAGAAACAGAGAAACGCTATGGTAGCGCACCTCATATCAAAAATGTAATTAGTCTACTCAACCAAAACTCTTATCACCACAGAATGCACGATGTATTTCGTGACTTTGTTGCTATGGTTGCCATTAGCTTATCGAATGCAGTAGACAAAATACATTATGAAGAAAGGGAAGCTCAGTACATGGATATTGTAGGCAAATATAGCAAAGAGGAAGTGCTGCGATTTTCAGAAGCATTTGCTGAGCTAGTTATGGCTTATGAACATGGCTTTGATGATGTGCTTGGAAATATCTATATGCAACTTGATCTAGGTAATGAGAAAGCTGGCCAGTTTTTTACCCCGTATTGTGTTTGCCGAATGATGGCAAAAATATCTGGACCAACTAAAGATGAGATTCAGGGCAAGGTATATAAAAAGGGCTTTGTTGAAGCTAATGACCCATGTGTAGGGGCTGGCGCTATGATGATCGCGCTAGCTGAGGAAATGCAAATAGCAGGTATCAACTACCAACAATGTCTCCATGTTGAAGCTATGGACATAGATATAACAGCAGTACACATGTGCTATATCCAATTCACTATGTATCACATACCAGCAGTTATTACATGGGGCGATACATTAAAACTTGAGACATGGGGATACTGGTATACATTTGCTCATTGCATGGGGCAATGGGATCAAAAATTAAGAATCGCTAAATCTATTGATCGAATGATAGCTTTCTTTAAGAAAACTGCTACTACAGAAGCAGATAGCGAAATAATAGATATTACGCCAGATAAAGCAGTAATAACCCCAGCTCCAATACCCTCTAAACCACAAAAGCAAGAACCAGAGCAGCCTATAGTCGTAGGCGATCAAATCAGATTATTTTAGGAGTAATTTATGAGCCATATTATTATCTTCATTGACCATGAATGTAACATTAATACTATTCAAGTAGTACGCCTCCCTGATAGTAATTACAGTATGCCATTACTCTTTAAGAGTAACGATGAGGCCATTGAATGGGCTGATGAGTTTTTAGGTGGCATGCCTTATCAAGTTATAGCTGCTGATGATTTTAAAAGCAGCAATGAAAGACCATAGGGTGTTCTTAATGAAATATTCAGATGAGCAATTAAGTTTTTTAAGTGAAAACCGTACATTAC
>JBEBWU010000190.1:0-5114 GCA_040391985.1 Entomomonas sp.
ACTGGTTGATCCTGTATTGGTTTTTACCCAACCAATTAAATAAGGCGCTAGGAATGAAGCTAGATTACCTAATGAACTGACTAAAGCAATACCAACGGCTGCGTTTTGGTTACTTAGAAATGCCGGTGGAATTTGCCAGAACATGGGTAGTGATGTACCTACACCCATTGTGGCAACGCTTAGGAACAACATTAATATAACTAAGTTGTGAGTAAATAATCCAGCGCCAATAAAGCCAAAGGTTACCATGAATAATGGGACAATCAAATGCCAACGGCGTTCATTATTTCTATCTGCTGAAGCACCTGTAGCAATCATAAATACACAAGCGAGTATCCAAGGAATAGCCGTTAGTAAACCAACGTGAGTCTTATTTTCAACACCTGTGGTAGAGATCAAATCAGGCATCCAAAAGTTAACCGCATTCATACCCAACATTACAGCAGAATAAATACCGAATAATATGTAAAGCTTGGGTTCTTTGATAAATTCTGTCAGAGAGGTAGTACTATTTTCTTTTTTACCTTCTTCGGTATGTAATTCTTTATCAAGTTGTAGTTTTTCGTTCTGGGTTAGCCAGTTAACCTGTTTATAGTTATCAGGAAGACAAAAATAGACTACCACTCCCAATATAACAACGGGTAAACCTTCCAGTAATAACATCCATTGCCAACCGTGAAGCCCACCTGAACTATGGAAGGTTTGGATAATCCAACCCGATAGTGGTCCACCAAAAATACTGGCCATAGGTACTGCTAAGGTAAACATGGCAGTGATCTTGCCACGATAGCGAGCAGGGAACCAACGATTGATATAAACTAAAATTCCGGGGAAGAAACCAGCCTCAGCCATACCCAGTAAGAAGCGTAGCACATAAAATTGAGTGCTATTTTGGGCAAACATCATGCCTGTTGAGCAGATCCCCCAAAATAACATCATAAAGGCAATCCAACGTCTGGGACCAAATTTATCTAGCAACATATTGCTAGGAACACCAAAGATCATATAAGAGATAAAAAACAGACCTGCTCCAAAACCATACATAGCGTCTGTGAGGCCAAGATCAATACTCATTGTGCCCTTTGCAAAACCAATATTGACTCGGTCGAGGTGGGCAAATATATAACAGATGAGGAGTAAAGGTACTAAACGTAACGTGATAGTACGAATAGTATTATTCGTAGTGACATGTGCATTCATGCAGTAATGGCTCCCATTATTTTTTATTTTAAATATTTAATGAAGTTTTATTGTTGTGTTATAAAAATAATTATTTTTATGACTGATCTTGGTTGAACTACATCAAGTAGTAATAATTACCCTAATTTGCTAAACCAAGCGTTATATTTTTTATAAGTATATTTTTTGAAAACAAATTACTTAAAGACTCACAAAGTAAGTGTTGCATAGCTATTACCTTTTATTTTTATTAGTAAATTAATAGTGAATGTGTAAAACTTTGACATGAATCAGTTATTTTGTCAATTAATTAAATGTTATAAAAAAGGCCATTTAGTGGTTAACTAAATGGCCTATAAATAATGTTTTATAAGATTAATGTACTTTACTTGTTTGTTGTGTTGGTGGTTTTATTAATAGCACTAAACCTGCACCACAAACAATTAATAGGGCTAAGATATATAAGCCAATACTGGGCGAACCTCCCGTCATGTCTTTTACCCAGCCAATTAGGTAAGGGGCAAGGAATCCAGCCAAATTACCCAGCGAACTGACTAAAGCAATACCAGCAATGGCATCTTTGCTGGTTAAGAACATCGGAGGAATTTGCCAAAACATTGGCAATGCAGTAGCTGCACCCATAATAGAGATACTTAAGAAAGTCACTACTAACACAGTGCTATGGGTAAACATGCCTGTACCAATAAAGCCAATGGCTGCCATCAGTAATGGTACAATTAAATGCCAGCGGCGTTCATTTTGCCGATCAGCAGACATAAATGTAACAATCATAAAAATACAAGATAAGCCCCAACAGAAAGAAGTGAGTAGACCTACCGTTGTTTCAGTTTCTACACCACTGCTTTTAATTAAGTTGGGCATCCAGAAGTTATTGGCATTGATACCTAGCATTACAGCGAAGTAAATACCAAATAGTAGCCATAATTTAGCATCTTTAATAAAGGCTAATAATGGCATATTGGCTTTTGCTGATTCTTCATGGTGTTGTTCATGTTCTAATTGTTGTTTTTCTTCGTCTGTTAACCATTTTACATCCTTATAATGGTCTGGCAGGTAGAACATAATAACAATGCCTAATAGCACCACAGGTAGCCCTTCTAGCAGGAACATCCATTGCCAACCATGCATACCTGATGAACCATGAAAGAAGTCAATAATCCAACCAGAAATAGGCGCACCTAATACACTGGCTAGAGGAACTGCTAGAGTAAACATGGCTGTGATTTTGCCGCGACGACGTGAGGGAAACCAACGATTAATATAAATAAGAATACCAGGGAAAAAGCCTGCTTCTGCGACACCCAGTAAAAATCTTAAGATATAAAATTCAACATGGTTACTGATAAACATGGTAGCAGTTGAGAGTAGTCCCCATACCACCATTATTAAAGCAATCCAACGGCGAGGGCCAAATTTTTCTAGCATCATATTGCTAGGCACACCAAACAACATATAGGCAATAAAAAATAAGCCTGCCCCTGTTCCATACATTGTATGGGTTAGCCCTAAGTCAAGGCTCATAGAGTCTTTGGCGAAACCAATATTGACTCGATCGAGATGGGCGAATACATAGCAGATTAACAATAAAGGAATTAAGCGCAATGTTATATTGCGCACAACCTTGTCACTCACAGGTTTTATATTTGTGTTCATAATGCAGTTATCTTGTAGTTGTTATAAAAACTAAATATTGTGTTTATTATGTTAGTAACTATAAATTAATGAGCCATGCTATTGTTTAGCAAGAAACGCATGGATATTATTTTGCTTATAGTTTAAATCAGCATTCAATTCTTCCATTTCAAAAGAGAGTGCTAGTAAACGTTTTGACTGTAATTCAGCAAAGTGCTCTTTAATGGTTTCAAATAGTTGATCCGCTACTTTTTTGCGTGTTTCTAAATCTCGACCAGCACCAACTTTTAAGGTCATATGAACAAAAGCATAGTCATGTTTAGCATCGGCCATACGGAAAATATCCATACGAATAGCACGACTACGAATCCCTCCCAACGGGAAAACACCACTATCACCTAACACTTGATGTACTTTCTCAAAGAGACCAGGAAAATCTGCAACACCTTCTAAATTAGCAGAGTATTCAGCGATAAAATGAGGCATTTTAAATACTTCTCCATATCTTATTTAAATGACTTACTAAGGTAAAAACCTGTACTTTTTAGGGTACAGGCTTACTATAAGATTTTATAATTTATGCTACAGGGAATATAGCGTTAACTTGTCCTGTACCAGAGCTTGCAAATAATTCCGTGACAAATTCAACTTTACCTTTGTAGTTTTCGCCACCTAAAGCACCTAATAGCATAGAGGTATCATGCATGCCACCTTCACCAAAACAGCTTGCAGCATAATCACCTAACATAGAGCAGAATTCTGGCCACTCGCCATTTTTCCACATTTCTACTACTTGTAAGTCAACTTGATGATCGAAGTCACGGGTATAAGCATCAAAGCATTTTTCTGCAATACGGTCATAAGCAAAACGGTGTGATAGAGAACCGCTGGCTAAAATTGCAACAGTACCATCATATTCTTGAATTGCTTCAGTAACTGCTGCACCTAATGCACGACTATCTTCTAGATCATGTGAAGTACAGAAAGCAGAAATAGAAACTACTTTAAATTTGTTATCAGAGTTCATATAGCGCATAGGTACTAAGGTACCGTATTCAAGTGCTAATGAAGGGATGCGATGAGATAGTGCTCGTACTTTCTTCTTAACGGCATAACTGGCGATCATGTCAGCTAGTTCAGGATTACCATAATATTCATATTCCATATCACGAATAAAATGTGGTAATTCATGGCTTGTGTAAATGCCTTTGAAGTGATCATTAGCGTTAATATGAAAACCACTATTAACTAACCAATGGGTATCAAATATCACCATGGTATCAACACCTAGTTCACGGCAACGGCGGCTAATTTCTTTGTGTCCATCAATTGCAGCTTGGCGACAACCATTGGTCTTGCCAGGTAGTTCAGAAAGATACATTGATGGTACATGTGTTACTTTTGCAGCAAATGCTAACTTACCCATGCTGAGTCTCCAACTATTATTTTTATCAGTAAAATATTATATTTATTCAGTATTACTTAATTAGTTTTAGTTAGGCTCAATAAAGAGCCTAACTGAGAGTTATTAAACCCCCCAACGAGGGATATGGTGACTACCCATAGAAATACACACATTTTTAATTTCTGTGAACACTTCGAAGCTATATTCTCCGCCTTCGCGACCTGTTCCGCTAGCTTTAACACCACCGAAAGGTTGACGTAAGTCACGAACGTTTTGACTATTAATAAACACCATACCTGCTTCAATACCGCGAGCAACGCGATGGGCTTTACCAAGGTCATTAGTCCAGATATAAGAGGCTAAACCATATTCAACATCGTTGGCTAGTTTTAAACCTTCCGCTTCATCCTTGAATTTAATCAAGCATACGACAGGGCCAAAAATTTCTTCTTGAGCGATCCGCATTTGATTATCGACATCAGCAAATACAGTAGGTTGGATAAACTGACCTTTCGATAAGTGGGCAGGTAAGTTAGCAGGGCGATCTAAACCACCTGCTAGTAGTTTAGCACCTTCTTCCATGCCAATTTTGATATAGCCCGTTACTTTATCGTAATGTTGTTGAGTAATCATTGAACCTACTTGAGTATTAGGATCAGTTGGATCGCCCACAATTAAGCGTTTGGCACGGGCAGCAAACTCAGCGACGAATTTGTCGTAAACACTTTCTTGAATAAAGATACGAGAACCAGCGGTACAACGTTCACCATTTAAGGAGAAGATAGTAAATAGGGCAGCGTCTAGCGCTCTATCTAAATCAGCATCTTCAAAAATTAATACAGGTGACTTACCGCCAAGTTCCATAGAGTATTTTTTG
>JBEBWU010000191.1:0-5113 GCA_040391985.1 Entomomonas sp.
TTCAGAGGGTTAATTATGGCACGTATTTTAGTGGTTGAAGATGAACCAGCCATTGCAGAATTATTAGCTATTAACTTAAAACATGCAGGTTTTGATTGTGTAGTTGTTGATGATGCTGATAGAGCACAACAGGAAGTGGATAGTATCTTACCTGATTTAGTATTACTCGATTGGATGTTACCAGGTCAAAGCGGTGTATCTTTAGCAAGACGTTGGCGTAGTAATGAACGGACCAAGCAAATTCCTATTATTATGCTAACAGCCCGTAGTGAGGAGTTAGATAAAGTACAAGGGTTAGATGCTGGCGCTGATGACTATGTAGTAAAACCTTTTTCTACCCAAGAACTACTTGCTAGAGTGCGTGCATTACTACGTCGTAAATTACCAGAAGTAAGTGCTGAACGTGTATCATTAGCTGGGTTAACTATAGATCCTGAATTATGGCAAATTGTCTATAAAGGGGAAGAAGTAAAGTTAGGCCCAACAGAGTTTAAGTTATTAAACTATTTGATGCATTATCCTAATAGAGTGCATAGCCGAGGCCAATTATTAGATAAAGTATGGGGGCAACATGTATTTATTGAAGAGCGTACAGTTGATGTCCATATTAAACGCTTACGTGAAGGGTTAGCTATTGTTAAAGCTGATCATTTAATAGAAACAGTAAGAGGGGCAGGATATCGTTTTAATGCTCCTAAAACTGAGAGTGAATAATGAGTTTTTATAAACCACTGTTTTGGTTATTAATCTATATAATTATAGCAGTATTTATTGATGTCTATTTGGGAGCTCATTTGGCAAACCCAATTCTTGTAGTTGTGGGCATCTTTATTTTTGTTATTGGTTGGTTATGGTTTAATAAAAAACAATTTAATCTTTTAATCAGTTGGTTAAAGCGAGGTGCTAAAAATAAAGACCAATATTATTTTTCTGGTAATAGTAAAGAAATAGCTGATTATGTTGAGCGTTTATTAAAACAACGGGATCAGGAAAACCAACATAGCACGGATCAATTAAATAAGTTATTAGGAGCTATTCAAGTTTCACCTAATGGTGTGTTATTACTAGATGAAGACTATAAAATTGAATGGTGTAATGCCACAGCAGCACAACATTTTAGTTTAGATTCTGAGTTAGACTTACAACAACATATTACTAATTTAGTGAGAGATCCTAATTTTATTGCTTATTTAGAGAGTAATAACTACCAAAAACCTTTAAAGCTAGCATTAGGGCATGATGAAGAGCAAAAACTATTAATCCAATTACATCCCTATGATGAAGGTCGTTTATTGCTGCTAACCAATGATATTACTCAGTTAGAACGTGTTGAACGGATGCGGCGTAATTTTGTGGCGGATGTATCACATGAAATCAGAACACCTTTAACAGTATTAAGTGGTTTTATTGAAACTATTCAAAATTTGCCTCTAGATGAGGCTGATCGCAATCATTATTTAGATTTGATGAAACAACAAGGTGACCGTATGCAGTCACTGGTTAATGATTTATTAACCTTAGCTCGTTTAGAAGATAGTCCACCACCACCTATCGATCAATGGGTGCCTGTAAAAAGTATCTTAGAGCATACAGAAAATACTATACAAGAATTATCGGCAGGTCAGCACAAGATTACCGTTAACTGTTTTGATAATGTTGCAATTGCAGGTGTAGAGTCTGAATTAGTAAGTGGTGTCGCTAATATTGCCATTAATGCAGTACGCTATACCAAAGAAGGTGGTGATATTGATATTAGCTTTAGACTGGTTGATGGTGAAGGTGTCTTTCAGGTTAAAGACTCAGGTCAAGGAATCCCTGCACAGCATATAAAAAATCTAACCCAACGTTTTTATCGGGTGGATAAAAGTCGTTCTCGTGAAACAGGCGGTACAGGTTTAGGTTTATCCATTGTAAAGCATATTGTATTAAGACATGGCGGTCGTTTAGATATTAAAAGCATAGAGGGTAAAGGATCTACCTTTAGCCTAATTTTTCCAGCCAATAGGATTAAGCAACTAGAACAATAATAGCCAAGCTGATTAGTTGATTATAAATCACTAATCAGCTTGTTATGCTTTATAGATGTGGAATGGTGCTGGTAATAAGAATATCTTGATTAACTTGGTTGATATCAGTTAATCCACAAAAGGCCATGCTTAGATCAAGTTCATTACAGATAATTTCTAAACACTTGGTAACGCCAGCTTCTCCCATAGCACCTAAACCATAGAGATAAGCACGGCCTATTAATGTGCCTTGTGCACCAAGAGCAATAGCCTTTAATACATCTTGTCCAGATCTAATACCACTATCTAACCATACTTCTGTTGAAGAGTTTTTTAAGGCTTCAACAATAGAAGGTAAAACTTGAATACTTGAATAGGCACCATCTAATTGGCGGCCACCATGATTGCTTACAATAATAGCATCAGCGCCTGATTCAGCAGCAATCTTGGCGTCTTCATCGTCTAAAATACCTTTAACAATTAATTTGCCGCCCCATGCTTTTTTTATCCATTCCAAATCTTGCCAGCTTAGGGTAGGGTCGAATTGTTGGCTTGTCCAAGAGAATAAAGAACTAGGGTCATCTATTCCTTTAACATAACCAACAATATTGCCAAAGGAGCGACGTTTAGTTTTAAGCATTTTCCAACACCAAGCTTGCTTAGTAAGGAGGTTAAGCCAATTCTTTAAAGTAGGTTTAGGTGGCACAGATAAACCATTTTTTAAATCTTTGTGGCGTTGACCTATTATTTGTAGGTCTAAAGTTACCATCAGTGCATCACAGCCAGCTGCTTTAGCTCTATCAATAAGGCTTAACATAAAGTCTCTATCACGCATCACATAGAGTTGGAACCAGAAAGGTTTTGCTACATGGGTAGCAATGTCCTCCATAGAACATATACTCATGGTAGAAAGTGTATAACGGCAACCAAAGTTAGCTAATGCCCTAGCAGCTAGTATTTCACCATCTGGATGAACCATTCCTACTAAACCTGTTGGTGATATAGCAACAGGCATGGTCATATCTGTACCTAACATGCTTCTTTTAAGGGTGCGTCCTTCCATGTTTCGCGCCACTTTTTGGCGTAGTTTTATTTTTTGAAAGTCTTCAGTATTGGCTTTATAAGTAGATTCTGTCCAAGAACCAGAATCCACATAATCATAAAACATCTTAGGTACACGACGTTTAGCAATAACACGTAGGTCTTCGATATTAGTTATAACGGTCACTTTAGTTACCTTATATACACTAGTTATTATTTAATTAAACAATATAGATGTTTTAAATTATAATAAATTTTTTAAAGTTTGATGATATTAATGGACTATTGATAGGTAATATATTAATGAATGAAAACAATAAACGAGCTTATCGTAGTCTGTTGTATTATGCCATGATTTTGGCTAAAGGGAATGTGGGATATTGTTCGTCTAAATTGTTCATAAGCCCAGCTGATCGTGATTATATAGAAACTACTAGTGCTATAAGCTATTGGTTACATAATTTAGCTATGTACAATTATTTGGATACTTGGCAAGATTTTGATGAAGAGGTGTTTTGGAAGGAATACTCTTATTGGGAAAGTAGGTTTCCAGAAGTTTTTAAATCATTTAAAACAGAGTTTGAAAAAGAATTAAAAAGTATATAAATCAATAGAATATGTAAACGTCATAAAACTTTAAGGTTATTTATTAAATAATTTGTTAAAATCCGCGCTATTTTTAAAATTAATAAGGTTAATGATGACTCAGGCAACAACAAATAATAAAACCTCATTAAAGCGATCATTAAAAGCACGTCATTTATCTATGATAGCCATTGGGGGTTCTATAGGTACGGGGCTATTTGTTGCATCAGGAAAAACCATTGCTCAGGCAGGCCCGGGTGGTGCTTTGTTGTCCTATATTGTTGTAGGCATAATGGTTTACTTTATTATGACCAGCTTGGCAGAGTTAGCTTCTTTTATGCCAACTCCTGGCTCATTTGCTACTTATAGTGCAGAGTATGTGGATGAAGGTTTCGGTTTTGCCATGGGGCTTAACTATTGGTATAAGTAACCATTGCGGTTGACCTTGTTTCACTACAATTAGTAATGGCTTATTGGCTACCTGATGTTGCAGGATGGAAGTGGAGTGCTATCTTTCTACTGATTATGTTTTGGCTTAACTATATTTCTGTAAAAGGATTTGGTGAGGCTGAGTTCTGGTTTTCATTAATTAAAGTGGTCACTGTAGTTGTATTTATTATACTAGGATTATTAATGATCCTAGGCATTATGCAGGGTGGCGATACAGGTGGTTGGAAAAACTGGACAATGGGTGATGCGCCTTTTGTAGGAGGGTTCTCTGCAATAATAGGGGTAGCCATGATTGTTGGTTTTTCGTTTCAAGGAACAGAGTTAGTAGGTATTGCAGCAGGTGAGTCAGAAAATCCAGGTAAAAATATTCCGATTGCGATTCGTCGTATCTTCTGGCGTATCTTATTATTCTATGTATTTGCCATTTTTATTATTAGCTTTTTAATTCCCTATACCGACCCACGTTTATTAAGTAATGCTGAGTCAGATATTGCAGTAAGTCCATTTACTTTAGTATTCCAACATGCAGGTTTATTATCCGCTGCTACTGTAATGAATGCAGTTATTTTAACTGCTGTACTATCCGCTGGTAACTCTGGTATGTATGCTTCTTCAAGGATGCTTTATGCATTAGCCCGTGATAGAAAAGCACCTGCCATTTTTGCTCGTTTATCAAGCAATGGTGTACCACGTAATGCACTATTAGCCACTACTTTAATTGCCATGTTATGCTTTTTAACCTCAATGTTTCAAAGCCAAGAAGTATATGGTTGGTTATTAAGCATTTCAGGGATGACGGGTTTTATTGCTTGGTTAGGTATTGCGATCAGCCACTATCGTTTTAGAAAAGGTTTTGTAAAGCAAGGCTTAGATTTATCAAAATTACCCTATAAAGCAGGTTCTTTCCCATTCGGGCCTATTTTTGCTTTTATCGTTTGTATGACAATTGTAATAGGGCAAGATTACCAAGCATTTTGGGCAGATAATATAGACTGGAAACGGGTGATTTCTACCTATATTGGATTACCCTT
>JBEBWU010000192.1:0-5100 GCA_040391985.1 Entomomonas sp.
TAAATAGTTTGGATTAGTTATTGACTTAACTTCACTTCTCTTTATACGACGTACTCTCAATTGATACTTCCAATAAGTACATTCTTTTTTCACTGTATCATTACAATCTTTCAATAATTGAGCTATTGCAACAGTATCTATCACATCCGCTTTACTATCTAAATTAACCTGTTCCACCAGCCAATTAAAAGTTGCTTCTTTATCTTTCTGATGACTTATGTATTTTCGATAACCATCAGAACTACTTGATGTCTCATTAGAAAAATAGATCTCTACTAGCCCATATTTAATTTTTGTTAGCAGTTCTCTAGCTTTACTATTGCTAGTAGCAGCTTTTTTTAACCAAAAAAGTGATTCTTTAGGGTCAATAGTCATATAATAAACACCTAGAGTCAAATAGGCAGGTTCATATTGCTTCTCTGCTGCTTTTTTATACCAAGATATATCCCCAGAATATTTACCCAACTCATATTGTGCTAACACATGCCCTTTATTGGCTGCCTTAGTTAAAGTATCAAATAACTTTTTGTTAGAGCCACATCCCCCAGAATAACCTGTTAAAGTAGTATCATAAGTAGGCATTCGCAAAGCGAGCTGATATAAAGCTTCAGCATCTCCTTGTTTAGCCTTCTCTTCAAAAGAAATAAGTTCTTCTTTAGAGAGTGGAGTTATTTGATCTTGATTAGTAAATCTATAAGGCAAACAAGCAGCATTAACAAAGCAATGACAGACCAACAAGAAAATAAGTATTAAAGTTTTTTTTAATATACTATTATTTAAGACTATCCTTGTCATTTAGCACCCTTTAATAACGTTATTAAGATTTAGTGTTTTTATAAATCCTTTGACTTAATATTAAATATTATCGTACCAATCCATACCTTCTTTAACCACTAAAATATCTTCCATAATTAGGTAGCGTAAGTCAGAACCATAGAACATATTTAGGGCGTCGGTTGGTGAGCAAACCATTGGTTCACCGCGACGATTTAGAGAAGTATTGAGAACTACACCGTTACCTGTTAATTTTTCTATCTCTTTCATCATATCGTAGTAACGAGGGTTAAATTCACGTTTTAATGCTTGGGCGCGGGAAGTACCGTCTTCATGTACTACTTCAGGCACACGCGTTTTCCACTCTTCATTGACTTCAAAGGTAAAAGTCATAAAAGGCGCAGGATGATCGATTTTAAACATCTGCGGTGCTACGGTATCAAGCATAGATGGGCAGAAGGGGCGCCATCTTTCGCGGAATTTAATTTGTTCGTTAATTTTATCTGCTACTCCCGGTACGCTAGGGCAACCTAAGATTGAGCGGGCACCCAAAGCACGAGGACCAAACTCCATACGACCTTGCATCCATGAAACAGGGTTACCATCGGCTAAAATTTTAGCGATACGCTCACAGACATTGTCGATTTTTTTCCAAACAGGTTTATTGGGGTGTGCCGCACAAGCAGCAATGACTTCTTCATTGCTGTAAGATGGGCCTAGGTAAACATGTTCCATTTTTTCTACAGGTTTACCCATTTGGGTAGAAACATAAGCTGCTGCACCTACTGCTGTACCTGCGTCACTAGAGGCAGGTTGGACAAATAGTTCTTTTACTTCAGGGCGTTCGATAATTTTTTGGTTTAGTTTTACATTAAGCGCACAACCGCCAGCAAAGGCTATTTTGCCTGTTTGTTTAATAATATCGCCTAGGTAGTAGTCCATCATTTCTAGGGATAGTTTTTCAAATAAGGCTTGGATACTAGCTGCATAATGTACATAAGGATCATCGGCAATATCGCCTTCACGCTTAGGACCAAGCCATTCAATTAATTTTGGGGAAAAGTAGTAACCTTTACCCTTTTCTTTATAGCGACGAAAACCAATCACATTCGCATAATCGGTATTAATGGTTAATTCACCATTTTCAAATTTAGCTAAACGGGAGAAGTCGTATTTAGTGGCGTCGCCATAGGGTGCCATACCCATTACTTTAAACTCACCATCGAGCATATCAAAACCTAGATATTCAGTCAGTGCACCGTATAAGCCACCTAATGAATCAGGATCGTAAAATTCCTTAATTTTATGGATTTTGCCATTTTCGCCATAACCAAAAAAGGTAGTGGCATATTCACCTTTACCATCAATACCTAAAATAGCAGTTTTTTCTTGAAAGCCTGAACAATGGTAAGCACTGGAAGCATGGGCTAAATGGTGTTCCACAGGTTGGATTTTGGTTTTCTTAAGATCAAATCCTAGTTGTACTAAACACCATTGAATATGTTTGTAGTAACGACGATAACGACGGTTGCCATTGAAAATAGCGTCTAAGGCACGATCAGGTGCATACCAATAGCGTTTGGCATAGTGCCAACGGGCTTTATCAAAGATACTAATAGGTGCAAAAGGAATAGCGACTACATCCACATCCGCAGGGGTAATGCCAGCTTGTTGTAAGCAGAATTTAGCCGATTCATAAGGCATACGACTTTTTGCATGTTTATCACGAACAAAACGTTCTTCTTCTACGGCTGCTACTAATTTAGCATCAATATAAAGTGCTGCAGAAGGGTCATGGTTTACCGCCCCAGATAGGCCAAGAACTGTTAATGCCACCGTATTACCTCATCATCTCAATTTATCTCAATAACGTTATTTGTTGGTTACTGCCACTTTATCTTTTACAGGCAGATTTTTGGTATTACCACTGTCTAAATAACGCATTAATAATGCATATTCTAATTCAACAGCCTCAGGGATAGGTATATACATAATATGCCCATCGCCTGGTGCTACTTCCACCGCTTCACCTTTAGTATTTTCCATTTGCTCTAAGGTAAAGTGCAAATTACCTTGTGGGGTCATCATTTCTACTTTGTCACCTACTGCAAAGCGATTTTTTACATAGACTTCGGCTAAATTACCACGACGCGCACCCGTAAATTCACCAACAAACTGTTGATTTTCTGAAACCGACGTACCGCGCTCATAGTTTTGGTATTCATCATGTACATGGCGACGTAAAAAACCTTCGGTATAACCGCGATGGGCTAATGATTCTAAGGTATCCATTAGTGACTTATCAAATGGACGTCCAGCCTCTGCATCATCAATGGCTTTACGATACACTTGTGCTGTACGGGCGCAGTAATAATGGGATTTAGTACGACCTTCAATTTTTAACGAATGCACACCCATTTTTACTAAACGCTCCACATGCTGCACCGCACGGAGGTCTTTCGAGTTCATAATATAGGTGCCATGCTCATCTTCAAACGCCGTCATTTCTTCTTCAGGGCGAGTTTTTTCCCGTAGAATATAGACTTCATCGGTAGTTTTACCTTGCCCTAGGGTAGGTTCAACAATATTAACTGCATCGATTTTCTTATCGCTAATAATTTCCCCTAGCTCGTTTTCTTTCCCCTGCTCTACCCCATATTGCCAACGGCAAGCATTAGTGCAAGTGCCTTGGTTAGGGTCGCGGTGGTTCATATAACCAGAGAGCAAGCAACGACCTGAGTATGCCATACATAGCGCACCATGGACAAATACTTCTACTTCCATATCGGGTACTTGTTGGCGGATTTCTTCCACTTCTTCCAGTGATAATTCACGGGATAAAATAACACGAGTTAAACCCATTTGATGCCAAAACTTAACCGCTGCCCAGTTTACCGCATTGGCTTGCACTGATAGGTGGATAGCCATTTCAGGGAAACGCTCACGCACCATCATAATTAAGCCTGGATCTGACATAATTAGTGCGTCTGGCTGCATGGCAACAACTGGCTCTAAGTCTTTAATAAAGGTTTTTAATTTGGCATTGTGGGGTGCAATATTTACCACTACATAAAATTTCTTTCCCTGAGCATGAGCTTCATCGATACCCACTTTTAAATTTTTGTGGTCGAACTCATTATTACGCACCCGTAGGCTATAGCGTGGCTGCCCTGCATAAACTGCATCTGCGCCGTAAGCAAAGGCATAGCGCATGGCTTTAAGTGTACCTGCTGGACAAAGTAACTCAGCTTTGGAAGTATTCATCATTCAATATTTAATTCAAGGATTAGAAACGATATATTGTAGCAGGTTATGGAAAAAGGTAGAACTTCTCTATTATAAGTAGTTTTTTCAAGTAAACCAAAAGGGCTCAGTATTAAGCCCCTTTAATTGGGTTTATGCTTTGGCTGCATAAAAAGCGATAACCTCTGCTTCTGTCATCGTTTCTGTTTTATCAGCAAAGGTATAATAATCAGGTTTTTTCTCAATATAAATTTGTGATTGAAATTGAATACCTGTTACATCATCTAATAGTCCAATGGGAATATAGTATGTTTGTGATTTTTTTGATCTAAAGAATAGATGGCTGCCACAGCATTTACAAAAAGCCCTATCTGCCCACTCCGAAGAATCATAAACAGTAATATTTTTTTCACCCGTGATATTTAGATTATCCAATACTTCAACACTTAATAATGCACTGCCAGACCACCGTTGGCACATTTTACAATGGCATGCACCAAGCTGATTTGAAACAGTTGCATTTATTGTTACAGCACCACATAAGCAGTGCCCTAAAACAGTCAGTGTATTATTCATTAAACGACCCCTGTTTAAACAGTCAATAGTAATCTAACCACTATAATTAGCCAGCAAAAGTATGGCAACACTTGCTATCTCTAACGATCTTTATACTCTTCTGGCACATATAAAGCTATTACTTCTGCCTCTGTCAGCTTTTCTGTATTATTAGCAAAGGTATAATAATCAGGCTTTTTATCAATATAGATTTGTGAGACAAACTCGATATCTTGTACATTATCAAAGATACCAATAGACAGACTATAATGGACTTTCTCACTCTTTAATCGATAATATAAATGGCTACCACAGCATTTGCAAAAAGCTCTTTCTGCCCATTCTGATGAAGGGTAAATAGTAATATTTTCCTCTCCTTCAAATTGCGGCGTTTCCACCGAGTCTATACATAATGATGGACCACCTCCCCAATGCTTACAAACCCCACAATGGCAAGCACCTAGTTGATTAGAAATTGTTGTGTGTACCTTTACTGCACCACATAAACAATTACCAGAGACTGCTATG
>JBEBWU010000193.1:0-5091 GCA_040391985.1 Entomomonas sp.
GTCTATCGCTCGTTTAGCGGAAGCTACTTATGAGAAATATGGCTTTAATGACTTTAAATTAAAAGGTGGTGTATTAAAAGGCGAAGAGGAAGCAGAAGCGATTATTGCAATTAAGAAAAAATTCCCTAACGCGCGGGTAACCTTAGACCCAAATGGCGGTTGGTCATTGGATGAAGCTATTAAGATTGGTAAATATCTAAAAGGCACCCTTGCTTATGCAGAAGATCCTTGTGGGGCAGAGCAGGGTTATTCTGGCCGTGAAATTATGGCAGAGTTTCGCCGTGCAACTGGCCTACCAACCGCTACTAATATGATTGCTACTGATTGGCGGCAAATGGCGCATACCATTTCTTTACAATCTGTAGATATTCCTTTGGCTGACCCTCATTTTTGGACAATGAACGGTTCTGTGCGGGTGGCGCAAATGTGCCATGAGTTTGGTTTAACGTGGGGCTCCCATTCCAATAATCATTTTGATGTGTCGTTAGCAATGTTTACCCACACTGCGGCAGCAGCACCGGGTAATATTACTGCAATTGATACTCATTGGATTTGGCAAGAAGGTAACCAACGGATTACCAAAGAGCCGTTACAGATTGTTAAAGGTATGGTGCAAGTACCTAAAAAACCGGGCTTAGGTATTGAAATCGATATGGACCAAGTAATGAAAGCACATGAGCTTTACAAGAGTATGGGGCTTGGTAATCGTAATGATGCAATGGCTATGCAATATTTAATTCCTAACTGGACTTTTGATAATAAACGTCCTTGCTTAGTTCGTTAACTGTTGTTGAGAGAATGAAAATGTCTAAAGAAAATAGCTGTTTTAATCAGTTAAAACATGATGTGATTAACAAAAAAACATTGTTTGGTTGCTGGGCCGCGTTAGGCAGCCCAATTACAACAGAGGTGTTAGGTTTAGCTGGTTTTGACTGGTTATTGTTAGATGGTGAACATGCTTGTAATGATGTATTAACTTTTATTCCACAGTTAATGACCCTTAAAGATAGCATCAGTGCACCGGTGGTACGCCCTGCTAGTAATGATGTTGTGTTGATTAAACGGTTACTTGATATCGGTTTTTATAACTTCTTAGTGCCCATGGTTGAAACCAAGGAAGAAGCTATTAAAGCGGTTAAAGCAACCCGTTATCCACCTGAAGGTATAAGGGGGGTATCGGTTGCGCATCGGAGTAATAAGTTTGGTACGGTGACTGATTATTTTGAAAAGATTAATCAAAATATTTGCGTCATGGTACAAATCGAAAGTCAGTTAGGCGTGCAGAACGTTGATCAAATCGCAGCGGTTGATGGTGTCGATTTACTGTTTGTTGGTCCCAGTGATCTATCAGCAGCATTAAATCATTTTGGGCAACCTAATCACCCAGAAGTACAAAAAGTCATCCAACATATTTTTGATGTAGCCAAAGCACACAATAAAGCGGCAGGTATTTTAGCACCTGTTGAAGCGGATGCTAGGCGCTACCTTGAAATGGGGGCGACTTTTGTTGGGGTAGGCAGTGACTTAGGGTTATTCCGTGGTGCAACTCAGGCATTAGCTGATAAGTATTTAAAATAATGGTTGAGTGTTTTTTAATTTGTTTATTCAGGAGAAGAAGATGATTGTAGGTTTTATTGGCTTAGGTATTATGGGTAAACCAATGAGTAAAAACTTGCTAAAAGCAGGTTATTCATTAGTCGTTTACGATCGTAATCAAGCAGCTATTGATGAAGTTGTATCAGCAGGCGCCAAAGCCGCTCAATCCAACAAAGAAGTAGCAGAGCAAAGTGATGTGATTATTACCATGCTTCCTAATTCTCCTCAAGTGCAAGAAGTAGCATTGGGTGAAGCAGGAATTGCCGAGCATGCTAAAGCAGGTACTGTACTAATCGATATGAGTTCTATTGCTCCGTTAGCTAGTCGAGCAATTCACGATGCGCTTGCTAAGAAAGATATTGCCATGCTAGATGCTCCCGTTAGTGGCGGTGAACCTAAAGCAATTGATGGGACGCTTTCAGTGATGGTGGGTGGTGATAAGGTTTTATTTGATAAGCATTATGACTTAATGAAAACCATGGCAGGTTCGGTTGTTTATACAGGTGCAATTGGTGCGGGTAACGTAACTAAATTAGCTAATCAAGTAATTGTAGCGCTTAATATTGCAGCTATGTCAGAAGCTTTTGCTTTAGCCACTAAGGCAGGGGTTGAGCCAGAGCTTGTTTATCAAGCAATTCGCGGTGGTTTAGCCGGTAGCACGGTATTAGATGCGAAAGCACCAATGGTGCTTGAGCGTAATTTTAAACCTGGTTTCCGTATCGATCTGCATATTAAAGATTTACAAAACGCCCTAGATACATCCCATGGGGTGGGTACTTCGTTACCATTAACAGCTTCTGTAATGGAAATAATGCAAGCACTCCGTACTGATGGTATGGGCGATCTTGACCATAGTGCTATTGCCCGTTTTTACGAGAAACTGGCTAAAGTTGAGATTAAAAAGTAGTTCTTTTTAATGATACCTCCCTAATCATAATCTTTTAGATTGGGGAGGATGATCAAGCTTTTAATCAGTAACATTAGAACATTTGTTATGAGCGTTGCCTTATAAGGGTGACTGTTGTCTTTTATTTATTATTTTTTGAGGGTTATATTCAATGCCTCAGCCAAAAGAAATGCTAAATCAGTTATTTAGGATTATTTTACAGGCAGCAATGCCAGAAGGTAAAATCGCCCAGCTATTACCAAAAACACCACCGAAAGGCAGAACCATTGTGTTAGGTGCCGGTAAAGCGGCCGCTAGTATGGCTGCTGAGTTAGAACGGGTTTATCCATTTCCTCTAGAAGGGATGGTAATCACTCGCTATGAGCATGGTTTGGACACTCAATTTATTGAAATTGTGGAAGCATCACACCCTGTACCCGATAGTAAGGGGCAAGCAGCTGCTAAAAAGTTGTTTAAGTATGCCCAGTCGGCTACTGCAGATGATCTAGTGATTTTTCTAGCTTCAGGTGGTGCTTCTGCGTTAATGAGCTTACCACGTGATGGTATTACCTTAGACGATAAAAAGTTTATTACTAAACAATTACTAGCCTGTGGTGCGCCCATTGATGAAATGAACGTGGTGCGTAAACATCTATCGGCAATCAAAGGTGGCCATTTAGCACAAGCGGCGGCACCGGCAAAAGTAATTACCTTTGCTATCTCTGACGTGGTTGGCGACGACTTATCAGTAATTGGTTCAGGGGCAACGGTTGCAGATCCTTCTACCTTTGCTGATGTAAAATGTATTCTGAAAAAGTACAAGATTCAGTTGCCCGAAGCAGTTATACAATTTTTAGCGTCTGCTACTGAACAAGATGAAACGCCTAAATCATTAACTAATACAGAATCTCATCTTATTGTAACGCCCTATGATGCCTTTAAAGCAACTGAAAAAGCGGCACAAGCAATGGGGCTTAATGTGTTGTTTTTAGGTGATAGTATTACTGGCGAAGCACGCCATGTGGCGGCAATGCACGCTGGGATTGTTCGGCAAATTAAACAGTATGATAGCCCAGTTGCTAAACCCGCTTTGTTATTGACCGGTGGTGAAACAACCGTAACCATTGCTGCTGAAGGTGGCCGTGGTGGTAGAAATACCGAATTTTTATTGGCATTGGCGATTGAATTAAATGGTTTAGATAATGTGTATGCAATTGCTTGTGATACTGACGGTATTGATGGCAGTGAGGATAACGCAGGTGCTATTATCACCCCTGATACGTTAATTCGAGCTACTCAGCAAGGGCTTTCTGCAGCAGATTATTTAGCTAAAAATGATGCCTATAGTCTTTTTAGTGAACTAGGTGATTTAGTGGAAACAGGCCCTAGCCGAACGAATATTAACGATTTTAGGGCGATATTAATTTTATAGGATTTGAGGTGGCTACTACAGTAGTTACTAAGGATTGAGCAACTGTTAGATAATATAGCTTATTATCTAACAGTGACTATTAAATAGTTTTCTTAAAAGACGAATAGAGATCGTTGTTTAGGGATATTTAGCTTTATAGCCTATTTGGTTGATGCGTATAAATACTCGTTAGAGTAAAAAGTTAATAAATAACTTTATGGCCATAGCCAGCGATAATATGTTGAATACGTTCTAAGGTTTCAGAAGAGGGCGGCTGTGTACTCTCTAACTCATATTTCCATCCTAAATTTTGCCATTTATGCTCGCCCAGTTTATGGAATGGCAGTAGCTCTATCCTTTCAATATTCTCCATGGCTTGGGTAAACTGACCTAATAAGTGGGCTGAATTATCATCATCCGTCCAGCCAGGTACAACTACATAACGAATCCAAGTAGGTTTGTGTTGTTGCAGTAAATAGCGTGCGAAATCTAACGTATATTGATTGGAAATACCTGTTAGTTTTTTATGGATATCGTTATTGATTTGTTTTAAATCTAACATCACCAAATCGGTTTCTTGCACTAAGTCTTTAATGGGTTGTGTATAGTGTTTTACATAGCCATTAGTATCTAAACAAGTGCTTATCCCTGCTGTATGGCACGCTTTAAACCATTGGTTTATAAATTCGGCTTGCAGCATGGCTTCACCGCCAGAGGCAGTAACGCCACCACCATTGGGTTTTAAGAAGTGCTTGTAGGAAACGATTTCTTGCATCAATTCGTCTACGGTAATTAAACGACCTGATTTTATATCCCATGTGTCTGGATTATGGCAATAGAGACAACGCATAACGCAACCTTGAAAAAATACAATAAAACGTATTCCCGGTCCATCAACAGTACCAAAAGATTCAATTGAGTGAATTCTGCCTGTTACTGATGCTAAAGGTGTACTCATTATCGCTAATACTGCCTGTACAAGAAAAGACTCTTGCCAGAGTCTTTTCTGTAGTAGTTAAGTTACATCGCCTCGGTAAAGGTACGACTGATTACATCGTTTTGTTGCTCTTTGGTTAAAGAGTTAAAACGCACCGCATAGCCTGAAACACGAATGGTTAGGCTAGGGTATTTTTCGGGATGTTGTTGTGCATCCAATAACATTTCACGATCTAACACATTCACGTTAAGATGCTGCCCC
>JBEBWU010000194.1:0-5075 GCA_040391985.1 Entomomonas sp.
ATCCGCACACAGAGAATCTGATTTGCTGAAACTCATCAATGCTCTGATTGGGTTTTAACCCTAGAGCGGTTCAGTGTTTGACGGAATCGAATGGGATTCCGTCCTGGCTGATTTTATGATTCAAGGTGCTTGTGGATTTATGAGTATCACTGGTGAGCGATCAGACTTACCTGGTGGTGGTCCACAAAAATCAGGTATTGCATTAGCTGATTTTTCAACAGGCCTTTATTCAGCCATTGCTATTCAAGCAGCATTATTAAGTCGTACTCAAACGGGTAAAGGCCAATATCTTGATATGGCGTTGTTTGATACGATGATTGCATTATTGGCTAATCAGGAAATGAATTATTTCTCTTCAGGTGTTATACCTAGAAGTTTTGGTAATGCTTCTGCCAATATCGTGCCTTATCAAGTATTTAAGTCAAAAGATAGAGAATTTATTATTGCCTGTGGTAATGACACACAATTTGCGGCACTTTGTGAAGCTATTGGTTTACCAGAATTATCAAGTAATCCTAAATTTACTACGAATGCACAACGCATTGCGAATCGTGATGAGTTAATTGATGATATTTTTGCTAAGCATTTCTTAACTAAAACAACCGATGAATGGGTTGCTATTATTAACGCTGCTAAAGTACCTGTAGGACCTATTAATAATATTGAGCAAGCACTTAATGAGCCTCAAACTAAAGAGCGTGACTTAGTGATTGAAATGGAACACCCATTTAATAAGAAACTTAAAATGGTGGGATGTCCTATTAAAATGTCTGGTACACCACTTGAATATAAAATGGTGCCACCTCTATTGGGACAACACACAGAAGAAGTATTAAAACAACATTTAAATCTTGCTGATGATCGTATTGCTGAACTTAAAGAGAAAGGCATTATTGGTTTAAGAAAAGATTAATTTAAAATAAGGAAAACTCTAGTATTGCGAATAATTACTAGAGTTTACTGGGATATCAGGGATTTAGATACCTACTTTATGTAGAGTTAATGTATGAATAAATTAGAAACACGTTTTACTCAGGTATTTGGGATTGAGTATCCCATTATGCAAGGAGGAATGCAGTGGGCAGCTAAAGCTGAATTGGTGGCAGCTGTTTCTAATGCAGGTGGACTTGGTACGTTATCAGCTTTGACTCATCCCAATGCAGACGCTTTATATAAAGAAATTCAGCGTTGCTTTGAAATGACAGATAAACCATTTGCTGTTAATTTGACATTGTTACCTGCGGCTAGACCTATTCCCTATGACGAGTATAGAGCTGCCATTATAGAGGCAGGTATTACTATTGTTGAAACAGCTGGTAACAATCCACAAGAACATATTGAAGCTTTTAAGCAACATCAAATAAAAGTAATTCATAAATGTACTGCTGTACGTCATGCATTAAAAGCTGAAAAGATGGGCGTTGATGCCATCTCAATTGATGGTTTTGAATGTGCAGGTCATCCAGGGGAGGATGATATTCCTAGTTTGATTTTATTACCTTTAGCTGCTGATCAATTGCAGATACCAATTTTAGCCTCAGGTGGTTTTGCTGATGGAAGAGGTTTGGTAGCTGCCTTAGCATTAGGCGCTGACGGTATTAATATGGGAACACGTTTTTTATGTACCCAAGAAAGTCCAATACATCAACGTATAAAGGAAACTATTGTAGAAAATACTGAAAGAGATACTGATCTGATTTTACGCACTTTACGTAATACCACACGTGTAGCACGTAATAGTGTGAGTCGGGAAGTTCGTCAGTTGGAAGCTTCTAAGAAAATTGCTTTTGAAGAAGTAGCACATCTGGTTTCTGGACAAAGAGGCAAACTTGTTTATGAGGAAGGTGATTCTGATAAAGGAGTTTGGTCAATTGGTATGGTTCAAGGTTTAATCCATGATATACCCAGTTGTGAGCAGTTAATTACAACGATTGTGAGTGAAGCTATAGTAAATATTAAGGAGCGTTTAGAAAAAATTATTAAATAACTTAATTTTTATAAATTATAAAAAAATAAATTTATCAAATAACTGAGGGATTACAACAATGACAACCCTAGCACAAAATTCAGGAATAGATCCAGTAAGTCTAATTCCTACACGAACAAAAGTTTTTGTTTTTATATTCTGTTTTTTAGCATTAATGATTGATGCTGCAGATATGATGTTTTTAGCTTATAGCTTAAATAGTTTAGAAGTCGATTTTGGTTTAACCCAAACCCAAAAAGGTAGTTTAGGAACATTTACTTTATTAGGAATGTTCTTTGGTGGTGTTGCAGGAGGTTGGGCTTGTGACCGTATTGGGCGAGTTAAAACAATTGTTATATGTATTGTGATTTTCTCTGTGGGGACAGCCGCACTGGGCTTTACTCACAGCTATATGCAATTTGCCATCATCAGATTTTTATCTGCTATTGGTATTGGTGCTATTTATTTATCTTGTAGTATTTTAATGTCTGAATATGTGACTAAGAAACATCGCTCTACTATTATGGCTATGTTAATTATTAGTTGGAGTATTGGATATATTGTTGCTAGTTTATTAGCAAAATGGATTATTCCTGAGTGGGGTTGGAGATGGTTATTTTTTACTGCCATTATTCCTGTATTCTTATCAGTAATAATGTTTTTCCTTGTACCAGAGCCACCATCATGGCTTGCTAATAGAAAAGCAAAAATTGATAAACAAGCAGCGGATGCAGCGGATGCAGCAGAAGGTAAGGTAGTTATCCAATCTGACTCAGCATTAAAAACAGTGGTAAATACAAAGGGTGTGTTACTTGTTTTTATCTCATGGATGTTCGTAAATACCTTTTTCCAATTTAGTTACTATGGCGTAATGAATTGGATGCCATCTTATCTTGAAAAAGAGTTAGGTGTTAACTTCAAGGCAATGACCAGCTTTATGATTGGTACCTTTATTGCCATGATGTTAGGTAAAGTGTTAGGTGGTTTTTTAGCAGATAAATTAGGAAGAAGAGCTGTATATGCATTAGGGTCATTAGGTACAGCTATTTTTATTCCACTATTGGTCTTGTATAACACACAAGACAACATCGTATATTTAATGTGTGGCTTTGGTCTGTTATTTGGTATACCTATTAGTGTTATGGGTACTTATATGACTGAAAGTTTCCCGGGTAAAGTTCGCGGTTTTGCCATGGGGTGGGCTTATAATGCTGGTCGTATAGGCGGTGTGTTAGCACCTATTACGATTGGCTTCTTAGCTGATCATTACAGCTTTACTGTTGGGTTCCTTGGTGTAGGGATTGCGCTATGTTTAATGGGGTTAGTACCAGCGGTATTAATTAAGTCGGGTTTATATGATCCGAGTAAGGAATAGCTAATTAGTTATTCCTTTAAAATCAACACCTTTAGGTTAAGTGTTTTTAATACTTAACCTAAAGTTTTAATGGAAGAATTTTTTACAATAAAAAATTGGAGTTTAGGATTCTTATAGGGGTAGATATTCGTGAAAAGAATAATTTTATTAAGTTTGGTTGTTGGGGAAATAGCTTGTGTACAGGCAGAATTTCTTAAAGATAGTACAGCAGAGCTTTATTTAAGAAATATGTATGTGGAACAGGATTATCGTAATACTCATAGAGGATCTGCAGGTCCTGAATGGGGTCAAGCATTTACTTTCCGTTATAAATCTGGATTTACAGAGGGAACAGTAGGGTTTGGTTTAGATTTGATAGGTACTACTGTTGTGCGTTTAGATTCAGGTGGTACTACCCGTAAAAATGCTGGTGACGTAGATCGTGTGCCAGGTACAATGTTTCCTACCAAGCGTAATGGTAAAGCAGAAAATACTTATACAACGGTTGATCCAACTTTTAAAATGAAGGTTTCTAAAACTAAGTTAGAAGTGGGTGGATTTTTACCTTACAACCCTGTGCTAAGACATAATGATGGGCGTCTTGTTCCTCAAACTTTCTTTGGACAACAAATTACCTCCAATGAGTTTGAAAATACTACCCTGATTTTGGGTAAAATGGAGCATGCTAGGGGTAGAACCTCAACTAACCGTCAAGGTTTAGCACCAACAGGTGCTGGAGTTGGGGTAGCTACTAACAAGTTTTACTAGGGTGGTGTTGAGTATAAATTAACAGATACAGCTACTGTTAAATACTACTATGGCAATTTAAAAGATTTTTATAAACAACATTTCTTAGGTGCCAATGACTCATTTAAAATAGGACCTGGCAAATTAAATGTTAATCTTTATTATTGGCATAGTGGTAGTGATGGTAAAAATGGTAGCCAGAAAGGTAGAGATCAAGGCTATACAGCTACTGGCTATTATGGAAAAAATGCAGCTGGCAATGGTATCACTAAAGGTAAAATAAATAATAATACATACCAAACTTATGTTAACTATGTAGTTAAAAATCATGATATTGGTGTTGGTTACTTGGTTGTTTCAGGTAGAAGTAATACCTCTTTTATCGATCAAGCATCTGCTTATCCTGATATTGGTGGAACCAGTGCTCCAATGATTACACAACGTATTATAGGTAACTTCACTCGAGCAGGTGAACGCTCTTGGTTTGCGCACTATACTTATAACTTTAAAGATTGGGGATTACCTGGTTTAAGAACGCATATTAACTATACAAAAGGACATGGTATTAAATCTGCCCGTGGTAGCTTAGAGGAATGGGAAAGAGACTTTAGTATTGCTTATACTATGCAAGAAGGCTTCTTTAAAGGTGTAACTTTAGAGTGGCGAGATGCTGTATATAGAAGTCAAGTATCAGGTCATATAGACCAAACTAGATTATATGTTCATTATACTATCCCACTTTTATAATAATCTGAGATAGATTGTGGGGGTATTCTAAAAAATACCCCCTTTTTTTTATGACTAGTAAATAATTGGTAACATTAATTTTTAGCATATATTAGTATTATAAAAATTAATAAATATGATTACTGCTTATGCTGGCTAGTAGATGCTATAGAGAAATATAAACTAAATTTTTAAATAAGCAAAAGTAATGAGTTGGTAGCTTATCGAACAGATAGTAATTTTCATAATTAAAATAATAGCTTAAGATATACCTGTATTCAT
>JBEBWU010000195.1:0-5027 GCA_040391985.1 Entomomonas sp.
AGATCTAATAAAGCAGTTTCAACAATAAGTTGCTGATCTTTGTACACTGTTTTTACAAAAATATGTTTACCATAAAGACTACCATGTTGTAAGCGATTTTGATGAAATCTTGCTAACATTTGGGCGGTCTTGGTTAGTACTATGTCAGTTGTTTCTGGAGAATATTGTTGTTGTCTTTGTAAGGTTAGCCAGCTATCTAATTCAATAAAATCTTGCAGTGCTTCAGTAACTAAAATAGCTTTATCCCCAGATACCCCACAATAGACAACTTGGGGAATACCTATTTGTGCTTTGGATAATGCACAATAAGCTTTATATTCACGAATGATAGTTGCTTGTCCAAAAGGATGAAAAAAATCGCGGTATATATGTTTATCTTGGCGTTTGATATATAAGGTTTTACCTTGATCATCTGTGGTACGTAAAACACCACTTTCGCCACCCCGACGTTGATTAGGAAGTTCTACCCATTCTCCTGAAATATTCCACCAATACTCAAAGTTTTTTCCTGCACTATCAAAGGGGGGGATGATCATCTTAACTCTCATAAAAACAATGTTGGGTATATTATAGACAAATAATTCATATAAGATATAAGTATTAAAAAAGGGTTCTGATAATTTAAAGAGTCAAAAGTAACTTTATAAAATAATTAAGTTAATATTGTCGAGCTAGGGGAATCGTCAGTATACTACCCTCCTTCATGAGTGAGGAAGATTTAGTGTTATTTAATGTAGTGTGGATTCGCGATAATAAAACCTTAGTTGAGTATTGTAGTCAATGGCAACAATTACCCTTTATTACGTTAGATACTGAATTCTTAAGAGAAACGACTTTTTATCCTATAGCAGGACTGATACAGCTTAGCGATGGGAAAACACCTTATTTAATAGATCCTCTTACCATTTCAGATTGGTCTGCGTTTGCTCAATTACTACAAAGCAAACAAGTAATAAAAGTATTACATGCGTGTTCAGAAGATTTAGAGTTATTATTTCAACTGACAGGTGTAATTACTGAACCTGTTTTTGATACTCAAGTAGCTGCTGCTTTTTTAGGCATGGGAATAACTTTAGGTTATTCTCCATTAGTTAATCAATTATTGAATAAAGAAGTAAGTAAAGAAGAAAAGCGTTCAGACTGGTTGCAACGTCCTTTATCATCAGAGCAAGAGCAGTATGCAGCAGCTGATGTGATGTATTTAATAGAGCTATATCATTATTTTGTCAGCCATTTATCTGCTGAGAAACAACATTGGCTTTTTGAAGACACTAAAGAGTTAGCTGAAAGCTATGCTAAAGTACCTGATTTTCAAACATTGTATAAAGAATCAAGACAAGCTTGGCGTTTATCAAGACAACAACTGGCTGTGTTAAAAGCTCTTTATGCTTGGCGAGAAGAGCAAGCAAGAGCACAAAATATTGCAAGAGGGCGTTTGTTAAAAGACAATAGTCTATTAATGATAGCTAAATATCAACCCAATAATTTAGTGGCGTTAGCAAAGATACCTGAAATACATCCAAGGACTTTACGCAAAGAAGGTGATGCTCTTTTAGGTGTTATTCAGCAAGCTGCTAAAATTCCTCAAGAGAATTGGCCACAACGAGTAGATAGGCCGTTATCAGTAAATAGTGGCAAGTTGGCTAAAGAGCTTAAAAAACTAGTGCAGCAAAAAGCTACAGAGTTAAATATTTGCCCTGAATTATTATGGCGCAAACGGATTATTGAAAAAATATTATATTCAGTTCAAGCTAACAAAGATTATCAATTACCTGATAGTTTAAAAGGTTGGCGTAAAGAAATATTATCTGACATTTTATTACAAGCATTAAATTAAACAGAGCTTAAAATTATGGCAATAGAGAAACGTATTTGTTCTATTTTTAAAAGTCCACGTAAAAATGAAATGTATTTATATGTGGATAAAAAAGAGGGATTAGAACGTGTTCCAGAAGAACTGTTAAGTGTATTTGGAAAGCCACAGCCAGTATTTGATTTGTTGCTTACTACTCAACGTAAACTTGCCAGAGAAGATGTTGTCCAAGTTTTAGCTAATATAGAACAACAAGGCTTTCATTTACAAATGCCACCTCCTCCTGAAGAAGATGAGTTGATGAGTTTACCTGATGAATTATTGAGGTTTAATGATCCAGTATGAATAAGTTGTTAATTATTGATAAAGACTATCCAGCCTATATCCCATTGGTAGAGAAAAAATATCCTGATTGTCAGTTATTTGCTGGTAATGAAGTAGCTTCTTTGCAAGAAGCTGCCAATCATTGTGATATTTGGCTGGGAGCTCCTAATCAATGTGCAGACTTATTAAGAGAGGGGGTTAAAACACCAAAGTGGATTCAGTCAGTTTTTGCAGGCATAACTCCTTTGATGGCTAATAACTTACCTAAAGATTATTTGTTAAGTCGAGCTGTAGGTGTATTTGATCAGTTAATGGCTGAGTATGTATTAACCTATATGTTGGCTAATGAGCGACAAGTATTACAAAGGTATGCTGCACAACAAAAACAACGCTGGTTACTTGATCGACCAACTACTTTATATGGTAAACAAGTATTAATTGTTGGCGCTGGTACTATTGGTACAGGTGTAGCTAAGTTTCTTAAACCATTTGGTGTCAAACTTTTTGGGATCGCCACTACAGAGAGAGAACTACCACCTTTCGAGAAAGTGGGTGCATTAAAAGATTTAACAGATTATGTATCCACAGCTGATTATGTAATTAGTTTATTGCCTGATACGCCCAACACACAGAATATTTTTGATGCTAAGATTTTTTCAAAAATGAAACAAGGTTCAGTATTTATAAATGCAGGACGTGGTACCTCAATTGTTGATGAGGAGCTCATTATTGCTTTAGATAAAGGGCGTCCCAGTTTAGCAATATTAGATGTATTTAGAACAGAACCGCTACCTGAAAACCATTTATTTTGGCGTGTGCCTAATTTATTAATCACAGAGCATACTGCTGCTATCAGTATACCAACATTAGTTTTTGATTTGTTTAATCGCAACTTAGAGCGTTTCCAAAAGCAACAGCCATTGCTTGGGCAAGTAGATTTTAAACAGGAGTATTAATGGCTAGGGCAGTTTTTAAGAAAAGTTTTTTTCATCCTCGTTACTGGTCATTATGGCTAGGTTTAGGATTGTTATGGCTTATTATTCAATTGCCTTTTAGTTGGTTACGTAACTTAGGTGCTAGTATAGGGCGTCTTCTTTATTATTTTGCCAAGAGTCGACGAACAATAGTATTACGCAATTTAGAACTATGCTTTCCTGAAATGTCATCTGATGAACGTGTTGCTATTACTAAACAAAACTTTGCTGCTATGGGTATTGCTTTCTTTGAAATGGCGATTAGCTGGTGGTGGCCTAAAAAGAAGTTTGCCAAATTAGCTAAAAAAATTGATGGTTTAGAATATTTACAAAAAGAGCATGAAGCAGGCAATGGTGTATTGTTAATGTCATTACACTTTACTACGCTAGAAATAGGTGCTGCATTATTGAGTACGGTTTACCCTATGAATGGTATGTACCGTCAACATAAGAATAAGTTGTTTGATTATATTCAAAAAGCAGGACGAGAAACCTATAATCTACAGGGCGAAGCCATTGAGCGTGATGATATTAAAACCATGCTTAAAGTAATGCGTTCAGGAGGAACGATTTGGTATGCACCTGATCAGGATTATGGCCCAAAGCAAAGTATTTTTGTATCTTTATTCGGTATTCCTACAGCTACAGTAACAGCTACTAGTAAATTCGCTCGTTTAGGTAAGGCAAAAGTAATCCCTTTTGTGCAGAAGCCCTTAGCCGATGGTAGTGGATATCATCTGATAATTTATCCACCTTTGGATAATTTCCCAAGTGAGTCAGAAGAGGTAGATTGTTTAACCATAAATCAATGGGTAGAAAGGTGTGTTAAAGAGCAGATAGATCAATATCTATGGGCTCATCGCCGTTTTAAAACACGACCTGTAGGTGAAGCATCACTTTATAAAAAGAAGTGAAGAAATTTGTAGAAAAAATAAAAATTTTTTAGTTTTAGGGAATATGAAGTATACAAGGATATAGTATAATAAACGGTTAAGGTTCATCGATGATTTTTTCAGGCTAATCAATCCTGTAAAATGAGTCAATAAAAAGAGGCTTATTATTAGTAGTCATAAGCCGATTATAATTAAGCGATTCACAATCTATAACAGGGTTGTGAGTTTCACAGCTTTCAAAAGAAGCTTTACTATAGAGACTGGAGCAAGCTATGCAAGATCTTGATCCCATAGAAACAAAAGAATGGGTTGATTCCCTAGAGTCAGTGGTTGAGAACGAAGGTGAACAACGCGCTCAATACTTGATGACTAGAATGGGTGAGTGGGCGACACGTAATGGTGTGAAGTTACCTTACTCAATTAATACACCATACTGTAATACTATCCCAGTGACAGAAGAACCTGTTATGCCAGGTGATATGTTTATGGAGCGTCGTATTCGTTCGCTAGTACGTTGGAACGCTATGGCAATGGTGGTACGTGCTAACCGTAAAGATCCTGATCTAGGTGGTCATATTGGTAGTTTTGCTTCCAGTGCAACGCTTTATGATGTTGGTTTTAACTATTTCTTTAAAGGCCCTACCGAAGAACATGGTGGTGACTTGGTATTTTTCCAAGGCCATACTGCACCTGGTATTTATGCCCGTGCATTTATTGAAGGCCGTTTAACAGAAGAACAATTAGATAATTACCGTCAAGAAGTAGGTGGTAATGGCCTTTCTTCATACCCGCATCCTTGGTTAATGCCTGATTTTTGGCAGTTCCCTACCGTATCTATGGGCTTGGGACCAATTCAAGCTATTTACCAAGCTCGTTTTATGAAGTACCTAGAACACCGTGGTTTTATTACACCTGGTAAACAAAAAGTTTGGTGTTTTATTGGTGATGGTGAAACAGATGAGCCAGAAACTTTAGGTGCTATTTCTTTAGCAGGTCGTGAGAAGTTAGATAACTTAATTTTCG
>JBEBWU010000196.1:0-5025 GCA_040391985.1 Entomomonas sp.
AATTGTTAGTACTCTTGATGATACCCTCCAAGTATTAAAGTCAGCACCATCCGAAATATCTCATGTATTTAATGACTGGCAAGGTACAGGCAACTTAACAGGGAATTTACAATTAGATATTCCTTTGAAAAAGCATCATCAACCAATTGTTATTACTAGTTTTAGCACAAAAGGGGCACAATTAAATCTACAACATCCTATCCCCCCTTTAACAAATATATCAGGTAGCTTCCATTATGACAGTACTAAAGGTTTAAGCAGCCAAGCAGTTACTGCCTATGCTTTAGGTAACCCTGTAACAGGCTCTATCATAGCTAAAGGTGCTCATGGTGAACCGCTTTCTTATATGAAGCTTAAAGGAAATATTGATATTACCAAATTAGCTAGCTGGTATATTGCGCCCAATAAAACATGGCCATTTTCTGGAAAAACGCCTTATGATTTAGATATTTGGATAGGAGAAAATAATCAATTAAAAGTTTCTTCTGATCTAAAAGGGATTGCTATAGACCTTCCTGCCCCATTTACAAAAGCAGCACAACAAGAACAAAATTTCACTTATCAAATGGATTTTAGCAAACAACAAAATACGCAACTTCAATTCAACTATAACTCTGTGCTTACTGCTGCTATTACTATGGATGAAAACCAGCAGAACTGGCAGGGTGAATTATTAATAAATCAAGGAAAAGCTGCTTTTTCAAATAAAAAAGGGCTACAAGTTCGTGGTAATTTAAGTCAAGTAAATCTAGAGGAGTGGCAAAAACTCTATGATAAATATTTATCGAACTATACTTCTAATCAGAATAATAAAATAACCAGTGTTAATACTAATACACTGCGTAGTATAGATTTACGTATTGGTCAGGTTATAGGTTTTAACCTTCCCTCTCAACAAGCGGCTCTTTATTTACAACCAACAGGTGAGCAAGGTTGGAGGCTTGATATTGATAGCCCATCTATAGCAGGCCGTATTACTGCTCCTCAAGTTAACAACCTACCCTACTATGTTCACTTAAGATATTTAAAAGTACCCAAAACTCTTGTTACCTCATTAAAAGAAAAAGATCCTATTAATAACTTCAGTACTGATAATATTCCTAACGTTAACTTATTTATTCATCAATTATTTTTGGATGATGACTTAATAGGAACTATTAACTTTAAAAATAATACATCTAAAAAAGGACTAAAGGTTTCAAATATTGCTTTAAATCTTAAAGGACTTCATGTTAATGGTGATCTAGATTGGCAAATAGGTAAACAAACTGCTTTTAACGGTACATTATCAGGAAAAAATCTAGAAGATATTTTAACTAGTTGGGATATAAAACCCACTATTACAGCTAAATCCTTTAAAGTAGCTATTAATGGTTCATGGCTCGGTACACCTGCTGATTTTGCTCCAGAACATTTTACAGGGACACTAGCACCAGAGTTAAAGTCTGGTCGCTTACTGAGTGTTGATGGTTCCTCTACTAATATACTACGTATTTTTGGCATCCTTAACTCTGAAGCTATTAGTCGACGCTTACGATTAGATTTCACTGACTTATATAAAGCTGGACTTGCCTACGATAGCATTAAAGGTGAATTTAAAGGCAACAATGGTGTGCTACAAATTGATAAACCTTTTTCCTTTGAAGGCCCTTCTATGATTATGTCTATGACTGGACATATTAATATGCAAAACCAACAAGTTGATGCTAATCTGAGAGTAGGTGTTCCTTTAGGCTCTAATATATCTATTGCTACCTTAGCCGTTGCGCCACCTGTTGGTGGAGCTATGTTAATAGTGGATTACTTTCTTGGCAATGAGCTTATGAAATTAGTAGCAGTAAACTACAGTATTAAAGGCAATTGGAACAATCCTACTATTACGTTAGGAAGCCACTAATCATCTAATACAAAAAAATCTTGTTGGTATAAATCAGCCTCTTTCACCAATGCCATCAATGATTGTAATAATTGAATAATATGTGTTGTATTATTAGGTAATTGCATCATCATTAGTAGCATTTGCACAAAATCAGTCTTATCTATTCTACTTCCTGTATAACATGCATCTACATCAGCCCAATAAACTGATTCATTGTATTGACGAATAAACAAGGGTAACTCCATATACTTATCTTGCTCACAATACTTTGTAAGCAGTTCATCCATTAAGTCATCAAGAGTTGGTTGATCTACTTGTATTAAACATAACTGTCCATTACTAGTTTTATACCAAAACCGATAAATACCTGAACAAGGAATATGACAATAAGAACAAGCAACAATGAAATCCCCAACAATGTTGATATCTACCTCTGTACTATAAATACCTTTCCTATCCCGTTTAGTCCAAGTTTCAATTACCATCTTTAACCCCATAAAAAAACCCGCTATAAAGCGGGTTTCCTTTCATTAGTAAGCTATTACTCAGCAGCTTGCTGTTGAGTTTGCTTAGCCAATTTTTCTTTAATACGAGCAGCTTTACCAGAAAGCTCACGTAAGTAGTAAAGTTTCGCTTTACGTACATCACCACGACGTTTAACAGTAATACTATCAACGATTGGGCTATAAGTTTGGAAAGTACGTTCTACACCAACACCACTAGAAATTTTACGAACAGTAAATGCACTGTTTAAACCACGGTTACGTTTACCGATTACAACGCCTTCAAAAGCCTGTAAACGTGTACGCTCACCTTCTACCACACGCACTTGTACAATTACTGTGTCACCTGGCGCAAATGCAGGAATTTCTTTATTCATTTGTTCAGCTTCTAGCTGAGCAATAATTTTATTCGTCATGTTAATGCTCCTAAGGTTGCCAACTGGCTAACCATCGATACGTTTACTATCGTTCTGTTGATCGAGGTATTCGGTCAACAGCTGTTGTTCTTCTCCAGAAAGCGAGCGGCTATCCAGAAGATCAGCCCGACGTTGCCAAGTTCGCCCTAAAGCTTGTTGTAAACGCCAGCGCCGGATGTGTTCATGGTTACCACTAAGTAGCACCGCTGGAACACTTTGCTCATTATATACTTCAGGTCGTGTATAATGAGGATAATCTAGCAAACCATTCATAAATGAATCTTGCTCTGCCGATTCATTACACCCCAATGCACCTGGTAACTGACGTGTAATGGCATCTATCATTACCATAGCAGGTAATTCACCGCCAGATAATACATAGTCGCCTATCGACCATTCTTCATCCACAAAGCTTTCTATAAACCGTTCATCAATACCTTCATAGCGACCTGCTATTAATATTAATGCTTGCTCACTAGCTAGCTGTTGCACAGCTGCCTGTGTTAGCTTATTACCTTGTGGTGATAAATAAATTACTTTAGCTGTTGATGGTACTTGTTTTTTTGCTTCTAATAACGCCGCTTCAAGCGGTGCTATTTTCATCACCATACCTGGCCCACCACCAAAGGGACGATCATCAACAGTATGATGACGATCATGGGTATAGCTTCTAGGATTATGACAGTTTAGTGTCATTAGTCCTTGTTTTACAGCACGACCTGTAATGCCATAGCTAGTAATAGCTTCAAACATTTCAGGAAAAAGGGTGATGAGTTCAAATTGCATGGCCTGTTGCCTATTTGTTAAAACTCTGCATCCCAATCGACTTGAAGTTCGCCTGCTGTTAGATCAATATTTAATACACATTGATCTATATAAGGGAGCAATCGCTCTCTATCATCAATACTATTAATACAAGGTTTAACTACTAAAACATCATTAGCACCTGTTTCTAACAGGTGATCAACTTGACCTAATAATTGGCCTTGCTGATTAGTAACTTTTAAGCCTTGTAATTGGTACCAATAATACTCGTCACTTGCCAGTTCAGGTAATTCATCACGATAAATACAAATCTCAGAATCTACCAAACTTCTAGCTTCATCTCTATCAGTTAAACCTTGTAGTTCAGCTACTAGTACTTTGCCTTGTAAACGACCACTTTGTAGTTTAACTGTAGTTTGCTCATTTTCCCTACGTAATATCCAGTTTTTATAATCTAGAATATTATCAATAGGGTCTGTAAACGAATAAACCTTTACTGCACCACGAATACCATGTACAGAAACAATCTTACCTAATACAACTAACTCTTTCTCAAGCATGACAATGCTATTGATTAAGCAGCAGTCTTAGCAGCTACCTTTAATAGGCTAGCAACGCGTTCAGAGATTTGTGCACCTTGGCTTTTCCAGTAAGCAACACGTTCTTGATCAACGTTTAATCTTACTTCACCACCAGCAGCGATTGGGTTAAAGAAACCTACACGCTCAATGAAACGACCATCACGCGCATTGCGGCTGTCAGTTACAGAAATATAATAAAAAGGACGCTTTTTAGAGCCGCCACGTGCTAAACGAATAGTTACCATGAAGATATTATTCCTAAATTAGTTAATTATGTAAAAATACATAGCATATAAAAGGTGGCATATTCTATAGGAAGTTGAGATTTTTGCAAATGGCTTTTTCAATTCATTCACAAAAATCTCATGCTTTTATTAAATACGCCAAATTAACAATGAGTTAAAAACGACGGCCAGCACTACCTTTTGGTAATACACTGCTCAAACCACGAGCCATTTTAGCTAATCCGCCCTTACCCATTACTTTTTTCATCATTTTTTGCATTTGTTTATGCTGCTTGATTAATCTACCCACGTCTTGTACTTGTGTACCAGAACCTTGTGCAATTCGACGTTTACGAGAACCATTAATAAGTTCAGGATCTCGACGCTCTGCCATGGTCATAGAATTAATAATCGCTTCCATTTGCACAAACTGTTTATCAGCAACATCTTGCTTATCAGCCATAGCTGCTAAGTTAACACCGCCCATCATAGGTAATTTATCCATTAAACTACCTAAACCACCCATATTTTTCATTTGGCGTAGTTGATCACGGAAATCTTCTAAATCAAAACCTTTACCCTTTTTGATTTTACGCGTTAACTTTTCAGCTTTTTCTTTCTCCAGTTTTTGTTCAGCTTGCTCAATTAAGCTGAGCA
>JBEBWU010000197.1:0-5022 GCA_040391985.1 Entomomonas sp.
CCTTGTTCAAGACGTATAAAGCAGTTAGTAGAGTCTGGATATATTGCTAAACAAGTAGCCTTATTAGATGCAAAAAAATTAGGGCTTTCTTTAACTGTATTTGTTTTGGTAGGTATGGATCGTCACACGCCTGAGCGATTTGAGCGTTTTCAAACAGAACTAGCAAAGCATCCAGAAGTGATAGAGTGTAGTTTGATTACGGGAATGGATGCAGATTATCAATTAAAAGTAGTCGTACCAGATATTGATTATTATCAGAAGTTTTTATTAGGTGTGTTAACGCGAATAGAAGGTGTAACTAGTGTTCGCTCTTGTTTTGTGCTTAATCAAGTGATTTCTAAAACAGAGATGCCATTAGAGCATTTGAAAAAAGGTTAGTCAGTACTCATAACTTATCTGTCATGAGTACTGATCGAATTAGTTTAATAGTCAGATAGTATATACACTAATTTAATAACATCTGATCTAAGTGCTAAATCTGAAGAGCCTGATCTTTTATGAATGGTCATATATAGAGAACCACCCTCAACTTTTCTGAAAGCACCTTTATAGATAATTCCACTGGTTGTATGTACTTCAATATTTTTATTAAAAGCTTTACCATTTAACTCATTAAGAGGTGTTAGTCGACGCTCTGATGATTGAATAATTGGTTTTTTGGGTGATGTGTCTAAACTATTATTCTTTGCTAATTGTTCAACACTTATCCATTTAAATTCAATAGGAATATTTTGACCATTAATTCTTAATGAGGGACGGACAAGCTCAAGGGCTACTTGTTCATTCATTGCTTTTAACTCATCAGGAGTAACAGGCCCTTTAGGATTAGTAGCAATATAAAATTCTTTTGGATTTTTTATATAATCATTAACAGCATTAACTATTTCATCACTTAAGGTAAGCCCGAACATGGCAACACTGGCTTGGTCTATGTCTTCTTTTGAAAATTCTGGTAAAGCAGCTATATATTCATCTATTGCTTTATTTTCTTTTTGAGCACAATAGTTATAAAGTTTTTTAGTAAAAACATCATCTGACCATTGCATTTGAAATTCTGGAATAGCATTTTTCTTATGGTCTGATGCTGCCATAGGGTTAAGTAAAGAGGCATCGCCATAGAATGAAGAAGAAAACTTAGAAGCGTTTCTAGTATTTAAATCAAAGCTGGCTTTAATACGTTTAGCAGAAATTTTTTCATAGGCAAGATCAATATCAAATACAAAGTTTTGATAGCCAATATCCATGTACTCAACTAAACCAATTTTTTTGACTTTGCCACAAGGAATATCAAAAGGATAACGGAAAGAGTCAGCGATTTGCTTATTACTTAACAAGGTTGTTGAGTTAACAGTAATACCTTGAATTCTTAAAGCTATTTGGTTAGGCACTTTACTGCCCCAGTTCTTAAGAATAAGCTCTAATAGTTCAACAATATTTTTAGATTTTAACTCTATCTTTTCTATCTTAATTTTTTGACCAGCATAAGTGATAGTAATATCATCAATGCTTGTACTACCTTGTAGCGATGTACTAACACCTGTGTAATTAAATACCCCTGGAGGTAAAGTATTTTGTATATCTTTAGCTGTTTTATCAGTATAGTACCAGAGTAGTGCTTTGGTTCCCCCCACTACTATTAAACCAATAATAATAAGTAAGATAAAAAGATTACGTATTTTTCCCATTTTTACTCTTGTCCATATAAAGAACTAATTAAGTGGTAAATGTAATGGATAATTATCCATATTAAAAGTTATTTTGTGCTTAATATGATTTTAAGCAATTATAGTAACCATTATTTTATAGTGCTTAAACTATAACATTATACTTAATTGTACTGTTTTATTTAGTTAACTTGGAGTATTCTTAGCGTTTTTTAATTGTTTAAAATAAGCAATACAATTGTTTATTGAGAATTAATAATGTTAATAATGTAAGTTACTGTCTGTGAGTTATTTATCTATAGAGTTTAGTGTCCTATTCCCTCTATTCTTTTTATTATATTGGGCACTAGCGAAAAAACCACTTTATCAGAATGGCCTATTATTAATAGCAAGCTATGCAATTGTGGCTAGTTTTGATATTAATTTTTTAGCCATACTGATTACTTATTCTTTTGTTTTATATGGGCTTTCTTTTCCTATCTATTACAGTAAACGAAGTGATATTTGGTTAGGCGTAGCGATTGCTGCTGCTATTATTAATTTATGCTTCTTTAAATACTTTGATTTCTTTAGGGTACAGGTCCAGGCATTTATTACAGGCTTGGGAATAGATTATGCCATTCCAGGTATTGAAATTTTATTACCAATAGGCATTTCTTTTTATACCTTCCATTCGATTAGTTATTTAGTTTCTCTAAAGAAAAAAGAGATCAGTATTCCTTCAACAGTTGATTTCGCTTTATTTGTATCTTTCTTCCCTAGTTTAGTAGCAGGCCCTATTAATAGAGCTAAAGATTTTTTACCACAGATTCAAGTAACACAGCCTAGAGAGGTAGGTAATTATAATCAGGCATTTGTGTTAATTTTATTGGCGCTGATTAAAGTCCTTTGTTTAAATACAGCACTGGCTGATAACTTTGTTGATCCAGTGTTTGCTAACCCGAGTAGTTATCATTCTTTAGATATTTTATTAGCTGTTTATGCCTATGCTTTACAGATTTTCTTTAATTTCTCTGGGTATACTAATTTAGTAACGGCTATTGCCTTATTATTAGGCTTTAGATTACCAATTAACTTTAATATGCCTTATTTTGCTAATAATTTACGAGATTTTTGGCAGCGTTGGCATATAAGCTTATCAACTTGGATTAGGGACTATATTTATATTCCTTTAGGGGGCAATCGCCAGGGTTTTACAAGGACTCAAGTTAACTTATTTACAGCAATGACGCTTTCGGGGCTTTGGCATGGAGCAAGTTTTACTTTTATAATCTGGGGCACTATTCATGCGTTAGGCGTTGTATTGCTTAACATTGGTGATCGCTATTGGGGGCGAGATCGTTTAAGCCAGGTTTCCATTTGGTTGGCAAGATTTATTACATTCCAATATGTTTGTTTTGCATGGATTTTTTTCCGTTCAGTTACCTTATCTGATGCCACAGAGTTTTTGACTGCATTAGCCCATAATTTTACAGGAGTAGCACTTAATACTAATGTAATACTCTATTTCCCTCTCTTACTGATAGTTTTTCTTGTTTATCCGTTGTTGGCTAAATTACCTGATTTACTCGTTAAACTATTAGATAAGATAGTGTGGATTTATTTACCTATTGTATGGGTTATTATTTTATTGCTCATATTAACCACTGCACCTGCAGGAATTCCTAACTTTATTTATGCAAGTTTTTAGATATGATGGCAGGTAATAAGAAGTTTTTAAAAGTATTCTATTTGTTATTTATAACGATGCTGGCATTGTTATGGCTAGAGCAGCGCTCAATAAATGCCTATTGGATACAAACTTACCATCAAACTAGCCCTTTATCAGTGTTAGATAATTATTCTGCTTGGCAAGCAGGTGGTGATATAACTGCTTTTCTGACTGGACAACTCGAAACAGTGCAGACAGAGGTGACAACATTAAATGATGAAGCTATAGCAGTATTTAATAATCATTTAATAAAAATGAAGGATGATACACCTATAACAGTTAATGATACCTCTGAAGAGTTGATGTTATTAATTGATTCTCAAGCAGTTTTTAAAGACTCTAAATTTTTTATATTTCCTCAAGAACCATTTATTCAGGTTGTTAAAATAAGGGATATAGATCAAGAACAAGTAGTTATCAACAGAGGATTATTAATAGTTTCCCAACCATTGAAGAATAAGTCTGAGACAGAGCCTTTGATTGCAAAAGATAACCGTTTCCTGCTGGAGAAAGGACAAAAAGTATTTTTTGTTGGTGATTCTTTAATGCAAGGTGTTGCACCACATGCAATGCGAACTTTGCTGAAAGAACATGGTATTGAAAGTATAAACCTTAGTAAACAGAGTACAGGGCTTTCTTATCCTAGATTTTATAATTGGCCACAAGTGGCGCATGAGACGTTTACTAAAAATCCTGAAATTAAATTAATGGTTGTTTTTATGGGGCCTAATGATCCCTGGGATTTCCCTGTTGTTCGAGGTAAAAGGTTCTTAAAGTTTAGTACAGCAGAGTGGGAAGGTGTATATCGCGCTCGTATCCAACAGTTGATTAATGCGGCAACTGATCATGGAGCACAAGTGTTATGGATAGGCGTACCTAATATGAAGGATACTAAACTAAATGTAGGTGTAATTAAATTGAACAAGATTTATCAGTCGCAGGTAACTATAGCTAGACAGCGTTATATTCCTTCTAATGATTTATTAGGTATGCAAGATGATCAGTTTGTAAAATTTTTGCGAATACCGAACCGTGGAAATGTTACTTTACGTACAGATGATGGTGTTCATTTCACCATTATTGGACAGAAGCGTATAGCTGACAAAATTATCTCTTTATTACGCTTTAACGATTCTATGGAAGTAAACAAATAAATGAAAACAGTTATTCAATTAATAGCCATTATGTGCTTGGCATGTAATTTACCAGTAATGGCTCAAACATCTTCTGGTTTGATTAAACAGATTAATATTGAGAATTTTGGTGAAGCTAATTTAACAAAACTTAAGAAAAAAATAGTGAATGTTGAAAATCGTGTGGCACCTCCAGATTCAGTGTTAAGAATTAGCCAACTAGGAGATTCACACACTGCAGCTGATATTTTTACAGGGCAGTTAAGACAAAAGCTACAACAACGTTTTGGTGGCGCAGGAATTGGTTGGGTCAGCCCCATTAATGTTTATGGGCAACGTAATACACAAGTTTATTATACAGCTTCGGATTGGGTGTTAACCTCTAGTCGTAGTACGCCAGCAGATGATTACCCAATGGGTGGCTTTGTGGCAACACCAACCGTAGCTAATGCACAATTAACCGTTAATTACAATGTGGATGAAAAGCCTAGCTTATGGAATGCTACTTTGTTAG
>JBEBWU010000198.1:0-5010 GCA_040391985.1 Entomomonas sp.
CTCTTATGGCATCTTTGTCTGAATGAGAAAGCTGTGCCTCTACCCAGTCTTTATTATAGTCAAGTTCATTAAGTGCTGTAGAAATAGTGGCACGAATACCGTGTCCTGTTAAGCGGTGTTTAAAGCCCATACGCTTTAGTGCCCCATTAAGGGTATTTTCACTAATGGTTTCTTTAGGATCACTTCGGTGAGATAAAAGATAACGTTGTTCAGGATGACGATAGGAAAATAACTCTTCAATAATAGTTATTGCTTGCTGGGATAGAGGAACTATATAGTCTGGGATTTTATTATTCTCTTTTTTTAGCTTTTCTTGGAGTTGTTTGACATCTTCGGCAGGAATTTTCCATATACCATTGGCTAAATCAAATTGATCGTGTTCGGCAAAACGTAGTTCACCTGTTCTTACACCTGTTAGTAATAATAAACGTAGGCCTAATATAGTACGACGATCACCGCTATATTTGTTTAATGCATTTAGTAACTCATGTATCTCATCCATCGTTAAATGAGGATTATGGTTATTACGACGATAGGGGATAGCTACAATATCCATATCCGCTGCAGGATTTATATCAATATATCCTTGAGCAACAGCATATCTAAAAATTTCATTGAGCCATGTTCTTACTTTCTCAGCAATAGATAATGCACCACGCTTTTCAATATTTGCTTGTATCGCTAAAACATCTGATCTGGTAATTTCAAATAATTTCTTCTTACCTAATACAGGTAATATATCCAGTCGCATATAACGTTCAATTTGAACCGCTGTACTTTGCCTGCCTTTATTCTTTTTTTCTTTAGATGCTTTGGCGTTAAGTACCTTTAATTTAAAATCAATCCATGTTTTTACAAAGTTAGCAAAAAGTGATTCATCTTTATTATTGGCTCGAAAAGACTTTTTGGCTTTTCGTTCTTCTCTAGGATCAATGCCTTGAGCAATACTTCCTTTAGCATTTTCAGCTAATAATCGAGCGTCTTTCAAACTAATGTGGGGGTAAGTACCGAGAGAAATTCGACCTTCTTTACCGTTAAAGGTAAATCTAAAATACCAACTTTTTGATCCTTTCGATGGAATATATAAAGATAACCCTTGAATATCTTTGAGTGTATAAGCTTTTTCTTTGGGTTTTGCTTGTTTAACAGATGTATCAGTCAATGCCATAACAATCCCTCATAGTTATGTTTAGATGACCTAATTCTATATCATATAAAAAAACAAGCGCAAGTAAAAATCTGTACGGGCTGTTTTAAAACTGTACGGATTTCTGTACGAATAATTTTGCGTTGGAGGTATATTTCAGTATAATTTTATAGAGAGTTACTTTAGTGATTTTTATTATTAATTAGTAACTTATCTCTATTTTGTATCATTCAATATATACCAGTATAAGGTATAATGGAGCGGAAAACGAGACTCGAACTCGCGACCCTAACCTTGGCAAGGTTATGCTCTACCAACTGAGCTATTTCCGCTTAAATTGGCGTCCCCTAGGGGACTCGAACCCCTGTTACCGCCGTGAAAGGGCGATGTCCTAACCACTAGACGAAGGGGACAATTACTACTTCGTCTATCAAAGAAGTGGCGCGCATTCTATTAAGATTTTAGAAAGTCGTCAAGTAAAAATTGAAAAAAAGTTAAATTATTTTCTATTTTATAGAATTTTAAATTATTTTTTAAAAGCGCTTGTTCTTATTATTTAAGTTTCGTAAGCTGTAATGTCCTTATATTTATTTGTTAGTAGAAAATATGCAAGCTATGTCAAAGAGTCAGTTTATTCCTGAAGTAAAAGCACTATTCGGGTTAACATTGCCTATTCTGATTGCTCAATTGGCTTATACATCAATGGGGTTTGTTGATGCAATTATGGCTGGGCATTTTAGTAAGCATGATTTGGCAGCTATTGCTTTGGGTAACTCTATATGGGTACCTATTTATTTATTAATGACAGGCGTTATTTTAGCAACTACACCTAAGGTTGCTAATTTATTTGGCGCGCGTAATAACAAGGAAATAGGACCATTAGTAAGGCAGTCATTATGGATGGCTGCAATGGTGGTTATAGTGGTTATTACCTTGCTTGTCAGTGCTCATCCATTATTACTTGTTATGGGGGCATCAGAAGATACAGCAACCCTTACTATGAAGTTTATTTATGGAATAGCAGGAGGAATGCCTGCTATTGCATTTTATCAGGTATTTCGTTGTTTAAGTGATGGTATTAGTAGACCTAGACCTAGCATGGTGTTAGGTATTATTGGGTTGATTTTAAATATTCCCGTTAATTATGTTTTAGTGTTTGGTAAGTTAGGATTTCCTGCAATGGGCGGTGCTGGTTGTGGAATAGCCAGTGCTTCTGTAATGTGGTTTATGTTTTTTGGTTTCTTATGGTGGGTTTCTTATGGACCTGCTTATAAAGAGTGTGAAATTTTTAAACGTTTTGATATGCCTAATTGGAAAGCAATAGGTGATCTATTACGAGTTGGTGTACCTATAGGTATTGCTGTTTTCACTGAGGCTAGTATTTTCAGTATTATTGCATTGTTAATTGCTAAATTAGGGGATGATATTGTTGCTGGACACATGATAGCACTGAATTTTTCATCATTAGTGTTTATGGTGCCTTTATCTATTTCAATTGCGATCACTGTTCGTGTTGGACAGGCAATGGGGCGTAAGGATCCTATAGCGGCTAAATTTTCAGCACATACAGGCATTTTAGTTGCTTTTCTACTTTCTTGTATATCAACTATATTGATGTGGATTTTTAAAGAGTATGTAGCAGGGTTTTATACGACTGATAAGACTGTATTGGTATTAGCAGGTCATTTGATTATTTTTGCTGCTATTTATCAGTTACCAGATGCTATTCAAGTGACTTGTGCAGGTGCATTAAGGGGATATCAAGATACTGGAATCATTATGTTAATTACGCTTATTTCCTATTGGGTTATTGCTATGCCTATAGGTTATACATTAGGGTTAACTAGTTATTGGGGAGAACCTAGTGGTCCAGCAGGTTTCTGGATTAGTTTAATTATTGGTTTAACATTTGCCTCGGTAATGTTGGGTGCACGATTTGTTTATCAAAGCCGTTACCAAATCAGGAAGCTAGCAGTTGTTAATGATTAACTGTTAGCTTTTTTACGTATCCAATAGTAATAGGTGGTTTCATCACTATCTTGAGCAATGAGTTGATGTTCTAAAAAATTGCAGAATTTTGGGATGTCTCTTTGTGTTGATGGATCAGTAGCAATAATTTTAAGTAGTCCACCAGCAGGTAGATCTCTGATTTTATTGTGCAGTAACATAATCGGTTCTGGGCAGAGTAACCCTGTAGCATCTAATATATCGTCGGGTTGTAGTGTATCTTGGGTCATTCTATAGCCTTAATTTAAGCGTTGTAAATGGCAGGTGATTTCTTCTCTGTCATGATAAAGTTGTTTACAGGTAATTTTAACTTTTATCTGATGGTTAATAAAATGATCTTGCATTTTCTCAACTAATCTAACAACTTCTTGATAACGCTGTTTCATGGGTAATTTTAAATTGACAATAGCTTCTTTGCACCAGCCTTCAGCTAACCATGTTTGCACCATTGCAGCCGTACGTGCTGGTTTTTCTACAATGTCACAAACCATCCAATTTACTGGTTTGCGTGGCTGATAGGTAAAGCCATCTGCACGAATATGTTCTACTTGGCCTGTTTCCATCAGTTGTTGCTGCATTGGACCGTTATCAATGGCTGCTACATACATGTGTCTTTTTACCAGTTGCCATGTCCAACCACCTGGTGCTGCGCCTAAGTCTACGGCTTTCATTGCTGGGGCTAATCTGTTATCCCATTCATTGCTGGGAATAAATTGATGCCAAGCCTCTTCTAGTTTTAATGTGGATCGACTTGGTGCTTCGCGTGGAAATTTTAAACGAGGGATACCCATAGGCCATTTGGCACTGTTGTTAGGGAGGGCATATCCTACAAAGACTTTTTGTCCTGTAAAAAAAGTAAGTAGTAGTCTAGGCTTATTGGGATCATCTACTAATTTACCTGATTTTTTTAGGTGATTAATAAGAGGTTTTTCGAATTTTCGACAGAAGTTAGATAATGCTTTTCCTTCGTTAGTATCAAGCATTTCCAGCCAGATACTACCAAATGTTGGATAGTTTTCTAAGGTATGGAGTAGTGTACTAATTCGATCGCTCTCTGGAAGTTCTATGTATTGCCCAATGGCCCATTGTCTAGGAAAGATAAGATCATGGAATGGCAATTTACTAATAAGTTGGTTTGTTTGTGTTGCGTCTTGGCAAACAAATTCGGCATAGGCATTATTTGTTTTGCCTCGGGCATAGCCTATAACTCCAAGGGAGTTAGCTTTTTCTGTAATTTCTGCACAAACTTCACCTTCAAAACCAGCACGACAATGTAACAAAAGGGTATTGATCACTGTTAAAACTCTTTTATGTTGTTGCTTTTTATTTTAACAGTTTTTTACTAAAAACTTGCAATAACATAGTTTACAGTTGGCTTATATTATTATTTATTAGGTTGTGAGTGGTTGTAGAATAATTTAAATAATTCAGGAATAGCAGCACGCCAAGCACGTTGTTTAATACCAAAGGTATGAAGAATTTTTTTACAAGCAAGCACTGCGTATTGAGGTTCTACGGTTGCGTCATTAAAATCTGTGTGTGGTTTAGCGATGATATTTTCTGTTAAATTTTTATCATAGAGGCGCGCTTCAGCCAAAGCAACTTGTCCCCATGCTAATGAGGAGGTGGCTTCCATTCCGCCATAGTGGTAGGTTCCCCACAGTTCAAACTCACAATCAAGTTGTTGTAAAATACCTAGAATAACACGAGCAGCATCTTCAACAGGTGTTGGATTACCACGACGGTCATCTGCCAGTTGTACTTCTGGAAGTGTTTCGGCACGTTTGATTAATCTTCCTACCTTGCCATCAGTACTGTAATCTAATAACCAGCCAAAGCGTACAAGTACATGTTTA
>JBEBWU010000199.1:0-5009 GCA_040391985.1 Entomomonas sp.
TACGCGAGAAGCTTTATTCTCTTTTACACAGGCGGTTGTTGATAATACAAAAGATGCCCTTGTAGTAAGTCCCAACCCTTTCTACCAAATTTATGAAGGTGCTGCACTACTAGCTGGTGCTCAACCGCACTACTTACCTTGTTTAGCTGAGAATGGCTTTAACCCAGACTTTGATGCTGTACCCTCTGAAGTTTGGCAACGTTGCCAAATTTTATTCTTATGCTCGCCTGGTAATCCTACAGGAGCACTTGTTCCTGTAACAACACTTAAAAAGCTTATTCAATTGGCTGATACTTATAATTTTATTATTGCTTCTGATGAATGCTATAGTGAATTATATTTTGATGAAAACAACCCACCTGCTGGTTTATTAACAGCCTGTGCAGAATTAGGACGCAGTGACTTTGATAAATGTGTAGTTTTCCATAGTTTATCAAAACGTTCTAACTTACCTGGATTACGTTCTGGCTTTGTTGCTGGTGATGCCAAAATATTAAAACAATATCTGCTTTACCGTACCTACCATGGCTGTGCTATGGCTGAACACACGCAATATGCAAGTATAGCTGCTTGGCAAGATGAACAACATGTTGTTGCTAATCGAGCCCTCTATCGTGCAAAATATGACGCTGTTTTAGAGATTCTATCACCTGTTATGGATATCCAAAAACCAGATGGTGGCTTTTATTTATGGCCTAAAACCCCTATAGCAGATACAGAATTTACTAAACAGTTATTAATGAAACAAAACGTACTGGTAGTACCTGGTTCTTACTTGTCTAGGGAAGTAGATGGTTTTAATCCAGGCGCTAACAGGATAAGGATGGCTTTAGTAGCACCTATTGATGAGTGTATAGAAGCCGCACACCGAATAAAAGAATTTCTTACAGAATATAGTTAGGAAAGACTAAATTATTGTTTTATTATCCACTTTTATTCTAGCGTAATATTATTTATTAATTAATGGAACAATGTTAAAACCCATGAAAAATATTTTCACTAAAAAAATTATATCTACACTTTGTGCTTTTAGCTGTACAGGTGCTTTACTTTTTTCAATGGGCGTTACTGCACCTAATGTTTTGGCAGATGTGTCGGCTACTTCTACCAAAACAACCACTAAAACAGATGCAAAAGCAGTAGCTTGGAAAGACCTTAAACCTGATGAAAATCAGATTATTACTAGTTTAAATATTTTTGAAATATTACGTCGCCATCATTACTTAAAATTACCACTTGATGATGCACGTTCAACGGTTGTATTCGATAGTTATCTAAAAACTTTAGATCCTCAACGAAGTTTCTTTTTACAATCAGATATTGATGAGTTTTCACCATTACGCACACAATTTTTCCGTTTATTACGCTATGGACAATTAAAACAAGGATACACTATCTATCAACGCTATTTAGAACGTGTACAAAGTCGCGTTGAGTTTCTACTAGCTAAACTCGAAAATGGTATTGATAAAATTGATTTTAATAGCAATGAAACACTATTAGTTGATCGCGAAAAAGCTCCTTGGCCAAAAGATTTAGCTGAGCAACATGATTTATGGACTAAACAGTTTACAGATGATGTATTACGTTTAAAATTAACCAATAAAAAGAACGAAGATATTACTTCACAACTTACTAAGCGTTATCAAAATCAATTAAAACGCTTAAAACAAATTTCCAGTGAAGATATTTTTCAAAGCTATATCAATGCCTTTGCAACCTCTTATGACCCACATACTGAGTATATGTCACCAGAGACGGCTGAAAACTTTGATATCAATATGAGTCTTTCTTTAGAAGGTATTGGCGCTGTTCTACAAAGCGATAATGACTATGTCAAAATTGTTCGCTTAGTACCTGCTGGCCCTGCTGCTAAGTCAAAACAACTTGCTCCCGCAGATCGCATTGTAGCTGTTGGCCAAGATAAAGAAGAAATGATTGATATTATTGGTTGGCGTTTAGAAGAAGTTGTTAAGAAAATACGTGGAGCTAAAGGCTCTAAGGTTCAACTAGAAGTTATCCCTGCTTCTAACCCACCTGGAGATTTGACTACTAAGAAAGTCACTATAATCCGTGAAGCCATTAAACTAGAAGATCAAGCTGCAAAAAAATCTGTGCTTAATCTTAACTACCAAGGCAAATCAAGAAAAATTGGTATTATTGAGCTCCCTACTTTCTATCTTGATTTCAAAGGCGTTAGAAATAATGATCCTAATTACAGAAGTAGTGTTCGTGATGTAAGAAATTTACTCACCGAACTAAAAAAAGAAAAAGTAGAAGGTATTATTATTGATCTACGTAATAATGGTGGCGGCTCATTACAAGAAGCTACTGAATTAACAGGTTTATTTTTACCTTTAGGGCCTGCTGTACAAGTTCGTGATAGTAATGGACAAGTAACCGTACTTGATGATGCCTCAGCCTCTGAAAAAGATGGCAAAGTTAAACAATCACCCATCTATAATGGCCCACTTATTATCTTAGTTAATCGACTATCCGCTTCTGCCTCTGAAATTTTTGCAGGTGCTATGCAGGATTATCATCGTGCATTAATAGTAGGTAGCCAAACCTTTGGTAAAGGTACTGTACAATCAGTATTACCATTAAAACATGGAGAGCTTAAATTAACCGTTGCTAAGTTCTATCGTGTTTCAGGGCAAAGTACTCAAAATAAAGGGGTTGTGCCTGATATTAGCTACCCTTCTATTATAGATACTGAGCAAATTGGCGAAAGTAGCTTACCTGAAGCAATGCCATGGGATACTATAAATCCTGCCATTTCAGCGATTAATAATCCTTTTAGCACTGTATTAGGCAATTTACAGCAAAAGCATGATGAACGCGCTAAAAATAATCCAGATTTTGTTTACTATAAACAACGTGCTGATTTAGTAAAAAAACTGGCTGAAGAAAAAACACTTTCGTTGAACATAAAACAACGTAAGCAACAAAAAGATCAAGCAGAACAAGAATTGCTTAATCTAGAAAATACTAGACGTATCGCTAAAGGTGATAAGCCTATTGATAAATTAGATGCTCTAGAGTCTGAATTTAATAAAGAGCTAGAAGAGAATACAACCCCTAAACCTGAAAAAGACGGTTATTTAGTAGAAACAGCTCATGTTTTACTGGATTATATTACCTATAATGAGCAAACAAAGTAGATAATATGAAAGCACTCTATAGCATAGCTAATCAGCTAAATTGGCAACAAGAACAATTTATTGATTGTCCCAAAGGCTATGTAAGAGTGCAAGTTGCTGCTGCTGGTTTAAACAGAGCCGATTTACTACAGCGTCAAGGTAAATATCCTCCCCCTAAAGGCGTTACCGAAGCATTAGGTTTAGAATGTGCAGGTATTATTACTGAAACAAATCAAGTCAAAAATTGGCAAGTAGGTGATCGAGTTTGTGCTTTATTAGCAGGTGGCGCAATGGCATCGGAAGTGGTTATAGATGCTCGCCATTTACTCCCTGTTCCACCACAACTTTCATTAGTAGAGGCAGCTGTAATACCAGAAGTATATGCCACTGCTTGGTTAAATTTATTTCAGATCGCTCAATTAAAACCTACTGAAAAGGTCTTAATTCATGCTGGCGCTGGTGGTGTAGGTTCTGCTGCCATACAATTATGCAAAGCCTTTGATAACCCTTGCTGGGTAACAGTAGGTAGCCAAGAACGATTAGATTATTGCCAATCATTAGGCGCTCAAGGTGGTGTTATACGTACAGAAAACCTAGACGACCTTAATAAAGATGCCCCTTTTGATGTTATTTTAGACCCTGTAGGTGCTAACTATATAGCACTTAATACAGATCTACTTAACGTAGATGGCCGCTGGGTTATAATCGCTATGATGGGCGGCCATAAAGCAGAAATCAATTTAGCCAAACTACTAGCAAAACGTATTCAGCTTACGGGTTCAACTTTACGTAGTCGCAATAATGATTTTAAAGCTGCACTAATTAAAGAATTAACAGATAAAGTTTGGCCTTTATTTAAAACTAATCAGCTTTCTCATAATCTTGCAAAAACCTTTGCTATTGAGGAAGCAGAACAAGCTTTTGCCAGTTTAGCTAGCAACCAAGTTAATGGTAAGATTGCCTTAGTTATCAACAATAATCATGAATAATCAACAGCTAATCAATTGTTTAGAGTTTATTAAACAATGTGAAAAATTAAAAAGTACTTTGCGCACTGCTTATACCTCTACAGGCCGTCAAGAAAGTACTGCAGAACATACTTGGCGCTTATGTTTAATGGCGATGGTTTTTGAGCAAGAATTTGCTAATATTAATTTTAGTAGACTGTTAAAAATCTGTATTATCCATGATTTAGGTGAGGCTATTCATGGTGATATACCTGCTGTTGATGAAACTAATAGCCATAATAAATCAATCCAAGAACGACAAGACCTAAAACAATTGTTGTCTTCCCTTGAGCAAAGTCAGCAAGATTACTTTTTAGCATTATGGGATGACTATGAACAAGGAAACTCATTAGAAGCAAAAATTGTTAAAGGATTAGATAAGTTAGAAACACTTATTCAACATAATCAAGGCCAAAATCCTGGTGATATTGATTATGTATTTAATCTAAACTATGGCAAACAATACATGGCTAATCATCCCTTATTAGAAGCTATTCGAAAAATGGTTGATATAGAAACAGCCAGTAATATATCTAATTGATTAGAGCTTTAATATTAGTTATTAACTGAAATACCCAAACCGTCGTAAATCTATACTATCATTATCAGTAAAGACTATTCCTTCAGCAATCAGTGCTTGATATTGGCGTTGATAATCATCGCCTGTTAAGGATATTTTGCCATAACGATTAACTATTCTAAACCAAGGCAGTGATGAGTCTTCTGGTAGCTTTTTTAATATCCCCCCTACTTGTCTTGCAGCACGAGATGAGCCAGCTAGACGAGCAATCTCACCATAAGTTGCTACTTTACCATAGGGAATACTATAAACTGCTTGCAAAACCCTTTGGTAAAAATT
>JBEBWU010000200.1:0-5008 GCA_040391985.1 Entomomonas sp.
ACAGTAATTTTACTGTCTTGAGTAAGATCTAATATCGCGGTGCCTTTAAGCGCCTCTAATAAAATAGCTCTTGTTTCATAGGTTAAATTAGTTAAATTAACTGTAGCACTTGAAGTTATTTTTGCTGTTTTATCTTGGCCATCCGTCCTTGTATAAATAGCAGAAGAAGTATAAGAAGAACTTACCGAGCTAATAATACTCGTATTCTTATCCACCTCTATCTCTAAATCACCATAATTAGGGCTATAGCCTAGGTTGCCATTAACACCACCAAAACTTATCCAACTACGGTATCTACCAACGTTAACCCAATTTTGACCTTCAATGGTAACGCCTTTCACCACCATTTTAGTAAGCGAACCATCAGATGCTTTAATTGAAGAATTAGTAGAGCCACCTTCATAAGTAATAACTGTTCCATCTGAACTTAATGTTGAAGTAGGCGCCGCAGCGTATGACAATAGTGGAAAACTAATTGAACTGATAAACGAGATAGAAAAACTAACTAAACTCCAATACTTCTTTGTAAACACGTAAAAAAACCCTTTACTACTAACAATATTCCTTAATTCAAGTATATAAACTTTACGGGTTAATTGCACTAATCATTTATAGCTAGAATTCCTTAGTTTTTAATTACTTAACATTAAAATTTAATAAATCAAAAGTTATTTTATCAAGTCATACAAAATATTCCTTTTTAATAAACATTATGACTTACCTAGTTGTTTACAAGTACCTCTGAGCAACACACAGTAATTACTACTTTGTCACTGTTATAATTAAAGCCGCTAATACAATAACAATAGCTATTAATCCAACCCTTTTTCCTTTAAAAAATTTGATAATAAATCGGCTATTTCAATATTATTTAAATCTGAAAAGGGGAAGTGGGTATTACCCTTAATACCTATCTCAGGTAAATGAATTAATGTTGCGTCACCGCCATATTTATTAACAGCATTTACCCATAGTTTAGCCATCGCCAACCTCACGCGCCACTGATCTTGGCTTGGATTTTCAACAGGCTTATCAGGAATATAATCACCATAATAAATAACAATAGGCATTTTAGTAAGTTTTTTAAAATCAACTAGTGGAATGGCTACTGCTTCAAATAAGCCTGCTGAGCTTGACATGGCAGCAGGTACTTCACCCTCTGGAAAAACAAAGTTACTACCTGGCTCGTAAGAAACAATTGCTTTAATATTGTTACTCCTGACAGCTGCATACCAACCAACACCTCCACCTTGCGAATGAGTAACTAATATTCCTGAACCCTCTTTATCAAAAAGAGCTGCTACTGCATCAGCAATTACATTAATATCAAAGGGGCCTGTATTAGGTGTCATTTGACGAAAGTATTGATTTAAACTTTGTTTATCCTTGGGAAACTGTACATTAGGGAAATAGTTAGGCCAAATTCCTATTCTAAAAATACCAAACCAAAACTGATCATCTGTGGTAGCCTCAATAGTCGCACTAACCGTACTACGCCCTGCATCACCCCTTCTAGGTTGATCTAATAAATAAACACTATAACCACGACGTAAAAAGATGTTTTGAAAACCTTCTCTACCATCTGGAGTACTTTCCCACGTTTTAGAGAATTGACCTGCACCATGTAAAAATACTAAAGGGTATTTACGAGCATTGACAGGCTTTTGATAAAAGACATAAGCATGATCACCGTGCAGTGTTTGCCCTGCTGGATTGGGTTTAAGTTGATTATAATGATCAAACTTACCTGCTGTGCTAATTACCCTACCACCTACCGCAAAACTACCCTGTTCCTGTAGCATAATAGGGGCTGCTTTATCATTATTGTTAGCAGCTATTGCTGTGTTGCCTAGTGTTAAGGCTAACAATAAAGGAAAAAGTATTTTCTTAGCGTACTGTTGCATATTTTATCTCCTATAAATATTACGATTAAGCATACCAAGCTCAGTTAGCCACCTTGTTACTTCTGTTTGTGCAGTTGTTGTTTTAACCCCCTCCATTACCAACTCCTGTAAAAGCAAAGCATTAGGAGCAAGCTCTTTTATATCGTTAATACTTTGTGCTTTACCGCTGCCTGCATGGGTGCAAAAAGGGATAATTATTTTGCCTGCAAGATCATTATCTACTAAAAATGTTCTAATCGGTGGAGGTATGGAGCGCCACCAAACAGGGTAACCTACGAAAATCACATCGTAGGCCTGTAGATTATTAATATTTGCCTCTATGGGTGGATTGTACTTTACTTCTTTCTCTTTTTTAGCTTGAGTTGTAGTAGCATTGTAATCTTCTGGATAAGGTGTTTTAAGCTGAACTTGAACAATATCCCCTCCCACTAAGCTATGTATTTGTTTTGCAATTTGCTCAGTATTACCAGTTCGTGAGAAATAAACGATAAGAATTTTGTTAGATGGTGATGATATTGTTGGCTGATTAGCTTGTTGAGCATAAATATTGGCTGATATAAAACACAAAATTAGCATGATGCATAAATAAAATATTTTATTACAGCTATTTAAATCCTGTTTAAAGTACATAGCTGTTTACTCCAAGATTAATAGTAGTATCTTTAGGGGAGCTTCATTATTATTTTCCATACTATTTGCCTTTACGATATTGATGGTTACTAACATGATGATAATAAAAATAGTAATAAGCTCTAATAAACTTATTAAACATCACCCCCTCGTTTTTAAATTATACGTACGCTAGTAGCAGAGCTACAGACACGATACTGGCTAAATCTTGCCTATTTCTCGCATTATTTTGTAAATCAATTAACAATGGATGTAAGCCTTTGTAATTGACCTAAACTAGCTAACTGTCTAGAATTCAAGTAAGTTTAATTTTTATAAAAATTAAACACATGGGGGGAACGAATGGAAGAGAATGAAGCAAGATTGGTTCAAACCAATAATCTTCTTAAAGAGAAGATACTTAAATGGCTTCCACAGCAAGATAGGATTAATACGGCTATTGATGGATTAATGCTCACCCGTCGAGATGAACTTAGTGCGCCTGAAAGTTGCTTTTATCAACCTATGGTTGCTTTACTAATACGAGGGACTAAACGCTCTACTATTGGTAATGAAGAATATCACTATGGCCAACATTATTGTATGGCGGTTGGAGTAGATATGCCGGGTATATTTCATATCACCCAAGCTTCACCTAAAGAACCTTTTCTATCCATCTCTATTAAATTAGACCGTTATTTAATTACCCAACTTTTACCTGATGTACCACAAGTAGCTAAGCAAAAAAATAAGTCCCCTCGTGCGGTTGTGGTTGCTAAAGTGACCAATGAGATATTAGATGCTTTTCTACGTTTAGTTGAGTTGTTAGATACGCCCACTAAAATTCCTGTATTAGCACCAATGATTGTACGAGAAATTCATTACCATTTATTGACAGGGGAGCAAGGTGAGTGTCTACGAATGGTAAGTACCATTGGCACGCAGGCCTTTCAAATTGCTCAAGCTATTAACTGGTTAAGGGAAAACTATACTAAACCGCTGCATGTTGATGATTTAGCTAAACAGGTGAATATGTCGACCTCAACCTTTCACCGCCATTTTCGCCAAGTAACAACGTTCAGTCCGTTACAATTTCAAAAACAATTACGTTTGTATGAAGCAGAACGCTTAATGGTACTGGAAGGTAAAGATGCACAAACCGCTGCACTGGAAGTAGGCTATGAAAGTAGTAGCCAATTTAATAGAGAATATAAGCGTCAGTTTGGCGAATCGCCCTATCGAGATATGGTTAAAAAACGTGCATAAAGTAACTTCATTTTAACTATAAATATACTTTATTCGTTATATTGCTGATCAGTTACCTTTTCCATCCATTGCACACTTTTACCATCAACAATATTTGCTAATGCAATATGCGTCATTGAACTATCGGGGGCGGCTCCATGCCAGTGTTTTACCTCAGCAGGAAACCAAACTACATCCCCTTGCTTAACTTCTATAACAGCACCTTGCCATTGCTGCACCCTACCTTTCCCTGCCGTAATAATTAACATTTGACCTTGTGGATGAGTATGCCAAGCTGTTCTAGCCGCCGCTTCAAATGTCACATAACCACCTGACATTTGCAATGAATCCCCTGCAGGAAATAAACGGCTGACCTCAACATTACCCGTAAAATATTCTGCTGCACCCTTAGCTGGGGTTTGTGGAATAGTTTTAATCACATGAATCTTATCACTACTCTCAAAATTAAAGGGCGGTGTATCTGCCGCAATTGCTTTATCGGCTACAGTTAACATTACAATTAAAATAGATAGAGTTAACCATTGTTGCCAATTTTTATAACTAACACAGATTATGCTACTTTTTAACTTATCTGCTTGTGTTGTTATCTGCATTGCTTACCCCTATCTTTTCAATTAATTGAATTTCTTTAATAGCTCAATATTACGTTTGTTAAGTTATTTTTATAAAGACACATTACTACTTAATTCTTGCCTATTTCTTTCATAAAAATAACAAAGGAACAACCACCTCAAACAAACATATAACTGACAGAATTAGGCAAGAATTAAACAGGAATGTATCTACTCTCATACGGCTAACAAACTTATATTGTAACGGTGAGAATTTAATAAAAATGCGAAGTAACAGGATATAGGAGATTAATTATGAATCTTAAAATCGCATCCTTACTTATGGGTTTATGTATGTTTTTGGGAGAAGCATCAGAAACTTTTGCATCCGCCCCACCGCCAGCGAGTGATAAAGTTATGATAGAAAAAGTTAAATTTAAAAACAGGGTTCTAATTACTGTTGTAGGAGATATGTACATTCCCAAAAATATTGATAAATCTAAAAAATATGCAGCAATTGTAGTTGGTCATCCCTTTGGTGGTGTTAAAGAACAAACAGCAGGGCTACATGCCCAAAAGCTAGCAGAAATGGGTTTTATAACCCTTGCCTTTGATGCGTCACATTATGGTGAAAGTGGTGGTGAACCACGAAATATAGAAGTACCCTCAACACGGGTT
>JBEBWU010000201.1:0-5000 GCA_040391985.1 Entomomonas sp.
AAAGGAAGCTCCCAATTTTCTAGCCATTCTGTTCGGGTTGAACGACCTAATGGATCTTTAGTTTCAACCAGATTACCTAGTGCGTCATAGCTATTTGTCCATGTATTATTTTCAGGGTCAATATATTTTATTAATTGCTCTTGTTCCCAGATAAACTGATGCTTTGCTCCATCGTTTTCAATAAATTCAGTAATATTATAGTTATTATCCCAAGTTCTATAGCTTTTACGTCCTAAACTGTCTGTAACTGACATTTGTTGATTAACTAAATCATAATCTAGGATGTATTCGTCACCACTGTCTGTCCAGTGTTTAATAACACGCCATTCTTGGGTAGGTGTGGGTAACAAAGATTCTAATTTATTTAGTGCTATTTTTTTAGCATGGGGATTTTCTTTTTTGGGTATATCAAATAAAGCCCATTGATAGTAACAAGTATTACCTGTAGGTAAGGTATGGCTAGTTAACCGTTGTCCCTTATCATAAGTGAAACGACGATAGCTAACGCCTTCTACATCAATAACTTCATTTAATAGTGCTTGCTCATTATAGTTATAAGTAACTAATAATTCTGTTTTAGGTTGCTCTTTATCTTCTTCATTTACTCTATAAATATATTTAACCCGTTGAGGATATTTTTTATCATATATTAGTTGTATTCCCAATAATTGATCGGGGTCTTTAATAGTTTCTAATAAACCTTCTTCGTTATAATTCAATTCCAATACATTATCATTACGATCTACTAGTTTAGTTAAATGTAATCTTTGTTTGTTTAATGTATCGGGTTCAAAGAAACGATAAAGTCCAGTTGTATCATTAATTACAAAGGTATGTTCTTGTAAATAACGAACAGTTAAACCATCAGCTGCACTATAAAAGATATCACCTAGATTTATTTCACCTAACTCAATACGCCGGCCCTGCTCATCTACATAAATCCAAGTGGTTCTAACTTGCTCTTTGTTATAAATAAGTTCTACTGCAATTTCATAAGGAACACTCCAGCCAGTTCCAAATAATGTGTTTGATCTTAAGTCTCTACTATTGTAAAAACGTTGCCATTCAATAGGTAACATGCCTGTTAGTGAAAAATCTAAGTCATCTTCATCACTTAATATTTTTATCCCTGTAGCTGCATTTACTGGTTTACTAACACCACTCGTAGCTCTTACTAGAGCTTGTGTAGCCTGTGCCCCAAACATATTTGCACCTGTTGATAACAACATACAGGGCATATTTTTTAAGAAAGCACGTGGATTTCTTGCGGCGGCTAATAATGTTCCTGCAAACCTTGCCAACGCACTTTTACCGCTATGAATAGGCCTAATAACAACAGATTTACCCCCAACGCGTACATCAGGTGATACATTTTTATCTACTTTAGCCTCACAGGTACTTCTATCATCTACTCTAACAGCAGGTTGGGTATTAATATAGACTTCTTCTGAACCCTCTGCCAACCAAGTTTCTGGTGAGTGCTTAGTACAGTCAATTTTATCTTTATCTTTTTCAATAGCTCCTGGAGCTGGTGAAGCAACTGTGGGATTAACAAATTCTGATGCAAAATTTTTAGCTCCATCCCATAATTTAGAAACTAAACTTGGTTCTTCTTGTGGAGGTTGTTCTTCTTGAGGTATTTCCTCCGCTGCTTCTCCTTTTCTGACAGCTAAAGTTCCAGCTGCACGTGCTGATTTTTTACTATTAGTTTTTGTGTCTTCTGAACCAGTTGATATCTTCGCTTGAGGGGTAGGAGGAGAAATAAAATTGGCAATGCCATCACAAAGTTCAGTGATCTTACCCCCTATACTGCCCCCGTCTCCTGTCGGCGTGGCAGCGATTGCACCACATACTACTGCACCAACAATAAGCCCCACCCCTGAGCACGCTGCCACACCAACAACAGCACAAGCAACTGCCCCTATTGCTACATAAACAAGTCCTTCTAATGCTGAGCTTAAAAGATCTGATAAAAATGTAGTGTGTAATAAAGGGTCATCTAACCTTGCTGCCCATAGTTCATCAGAAGACATATTCCTTAATCCTATAAGTGATGATTAAAATCCAAACTATCCTTAATAGACTGCCAATGTGTTAATTCTTTTTCACCTAAGGGTTGATCATTTTTCATGTAAGTTAAAAATAAAGTTTTTTGAGTATCTGGAATCACACATCCCACTTGCATTTGATAATTAATTTGTCCACCCTGTTTAAACTGATTTTTTACCTCTATTGCAGGAACATCTTTATTTATTCCCACTGTTACTGGGTATTGTTCTTCATATCTAAACTCAAGCTTTTGAGCTTTAAATTTCTTAATTTGATCTTCGAAATTAGCTTCTAAGGTTTCCCCACTTTTTAATTCACCACGGCTTATTACTAATGTTGTTTTCAGATCTTGAAACATAAGAATATTAATAGTTGCATCTCTAAAACTATCATCTGGTAACTGTAACTGAACTTCTTTTGTTAAATACTGCATAAATAAAATGTCCTTTCAAATAATATTGTGTATCCTAAGTTACCTTTTTGTTAATTCAGCTTATCTCCAATATCATTACATTAAAAATATTATTTTTAATAAAGATTTATTTAGTTTCAGGCCAAGGTAATACACCCTTTTTCTCTCCTAGCTTTAACCCTCCAACATGCTGTAAAACAGCATTATATTTTTCTGTGTTAGGCTTATACCGAAAAAGTGTTTGACCATTCATGCTATTATCTTCACCAATAAAAAGTTGTAGCAGTATATCGCCATTTTCTTCCAACAACGCTTCACCAATATATTTAGCAGTTTCTGTTTGATTAATTATTTTGTTGCATTGATTTAAATTATTAAATATTTGTATACGAGATTCTAAAACATTACGTTTTAAATAAGCAGCACGCTCTAAATTACCTTTTTTTTCTTCAGCATTTGCTAATATTAGTTTCATTTCAGTATCATCTTGAATATCTGCAGAATAATATTGATTACTAATTTGTTTAATTTTTTCATCAATCAGGATAATAGCTTTCTGAAATTCCTTATTGGTAATATATCCTTCAGCTTTTTTAAAGCTAATTGTAATATCTATCATGCCATTACAGGTTAAAGCAGAAGTATTTGCTACTGCAACTATAGTATTAACTTGTAAATATGAATATTGATTTACAGGAATATGATCCATAGAGTTTACTCTTAATTACATTGAAAATTTTGTTTAACTAATTCAATTCTTGCTTTTAGTACATTATTTTTCAAATTCGCTGCAGTTTGCAAATTACCTTTTTGCTCTTCTGCATTTGCTAAAACCAGCTTCATACCTGTGCTATCAAGCGAAGTCTCTGAAAAGTAGTTATCACCAATTTCTTCAATACACTCATTCAATAATGTAATAGCTTGTTCAAATTTCTCATTAGTAATATATTGTTCAACCTGTATTTGTTGATTTGCAATTATTTCAATTTCTTGACATTTCATAGTATAGAACCCTTTTGCTCAATAAGATTAAGGTGAAACTAAGGTAAATTTACCACCAGAACCCTCATAATAAGCAAGCCCTTGTGCTTTTGCTGTTTCTTGAGCTGCTTGTTTAGATGCCTCACTAAAAGATTTACCCGCGGCCATTAATTCTCCCATACGAGTATTTTGATCATTATTTAGCTTTATTGCATCAATACTCGTGGGAGTAGCAGCTGTACGCATATACATAAATTGCTCTGTCCCACTCTGCGCTACCATTATCGATTGATTTTGATTAATTAAATACCCTGCATCACCACCACTTAATGAAACGCCAGTATATCCTCCCTCTGTAGCATCATAAGGATGAGTATGGAAAATACCAGCTACTTCTTTACCAGTAGGAACATTTAAATCAGGAGCAAATGAACCTGTTGTACCACCCTTTGTATTAATTATGGAATATTCACCTGTAGCTGTATCTTTAACAAAAGTTCCACCAAACTCTTGACTTTTACCACCTGGAAAACTATCTCCCCAAAGCTGATCAAAAGTACCCTGCATACTTGATAAATTAACCTCTTTTGGTACATCAGCAACGGTTGCAGGTATAGTTGCAGGTAATAGATTCGCTGTAGGTGCTGGTGTATTCGAGTTAGCTGGTGGTTTGGAACTAAACTCTGTTACACCATCTTCATTTAACTGATTTTGGTGAATGTTAGCAGTTTGTTGATCTTGCTCTACTGTACTACCATCTTCACCACCAGAACCACCACCAAAATATTCCTCCACTTCTTTATTAATAGATGCATTGGTTTCTTCAGTAGTTTCGGTCTGTGCAGAACGAGTTCCTGAGTCTCCATAGTTAAGATCTAGAACCCCATTATTAGTATTTATTTGCCCTGTATTAGTGGCAAAAATATTAAAGTTTTCACAAGCAATATTAAGTGTTCCATCTGCATATAAATCTATAGCCGTTTTACCACAGACTAATCTTAATAATTCTCCTGCCATCATTTCATAAACAACAGCTACTTTATCTTGTTTACTATCGCCTACTTTCAGAGTATCTACTTTGCGAACAACACGTTCTCTATTTCGGCCTATGGTTACATTTTCATCTTGACCTATGTCTTTAGATCTATTAACCCCTACTGTATGAGTTTCATTATTTTCTACTACTATATTTTGGTCTTTTTGAGCATGAATATAAATTTGCTCTTCACCTTTTTTGTCCTCAAAAGTGAGCTCATTTGAACCTCCGCCACCAGGCGAACTATTAGTTTTAAAGCCTGTTTTAGTTTTATTATCAGGCATACCCTCAGCCTGGGTATAACACAACCAGTTATAATTGGTTGGTCAGGGTCACCTTCTAAAAAGGTAATCACTGCCTCCATACCTATTCTTGGAATAGTAAATGTTCCATAACCTTTATGTGCCCAATTGCTACCTACTCGTACCCAACAGCTAGAGTTTTCATCAAACTGCCCCTCACGATCCCAAAAAAATTGTACTTTAACACTACCATATTCATTACAATAAATTTCCTCACCAG
>JBEBWU010000202.1:0-4997 GCA_040391985.1 Entomomonas sp.
TAATATGTTAGTTAAATTAACCCTTAAAACCTCTTGTAATTCATGGAAAGTAGTCTCATTCAATAACCTTAATATAAATCATACAAATAGCTTATATAGACTACATACTGTATAATATACTTAGGCCGCCAAACCCATATTACCCACTAAAAACGCATATACAAAAATAGCCATGGAACTTGTTATTATTAGCCTATTTGGCCTTGCCTTACTGTCTTGTCTACTGGCTAACTTATCTGTTTTATATGCCTTATTAGTGGGTTATATCCTTTTCTTTTGTTATGCATTACTAAAAAAACATAGCTTTAAAGAAGTTATGCGAATGTCGCTACAAGGCGTTTATCAAATAAAAGTTATTTTACTGGTTCTTATACTAGTGGGAATAATAACAGCCACATGGCGAGCTTCTGGCACTATTCCCTTTATTACCTACACCTCATCCCACCTGATTATTCCTTCACTATTTATTTTAATTGTGTTTTTACTTAACTGCGTAATATCGGTTATTACAGGCACCTCAACAGGAACAGCTGCAACCATAGGCACTATTTGCATGAGCCTAGCTAATATGATGGGTATTAACGAAGTATTAGTAGGTGGTGCAATTTTATCAGGTGTTTACTTTGGTGATCGCTGCTCACCTGTATCAACCAGCGCATTACTAGTAAGTAGCCTCACTCAAACCAATATCTATCAAAATATAAAATTAATGCTAGCAACCAGTGCCGTTCCTTTTATCGTGACCTGTGTTGTCTATCTACTACTTGGTTTTACCACTACAACAACTCCCCAAACCTTAGCAGTACTAGATTTAATCCCAGATTATTTTAATCTGCATTGGATAGTATTATTACCAGCCATACTTATTATTTTTTTAGCTATATTCAAAATAAGAGTGTTATGGTTAATGTCTAGCTGTGTAATTGTTAGCTGTTTACTTTGTGTATTTATACAAAATATAACCATAAGCGAGCTAATAAACATTATGGTATGGGGCTACCAAATTGACAATGTTGAACTGGCTGGAATATTTAATGGCGGTGGCATACTTGCTATGTTAAAAGTAATAGCCATTGTATGTATTTCCGCCACCTACTCTGGCATCTTTAGTGGAACAGATATTTTAAAAGGCTTAAAAAGCTCCATTGCTACTTCTTCTAAATACCTAAATGTTTTTGGCAGTACCCTGCTTACCTCATTTTGTACAGCCATTATTAGCTGTAACCAAACACTCACTATTATCCTAACCTATTTGCTTTGCAGGGATTTAACAACAGATAATAAAGAACTTGCTATCAACCTAGAAGATACTGCGGTAGTAGTCTCTCCTCTTATTCCATGGTCAGTTGCCTGCGCAGCACCCCTTATAGCAGCTGGCGCACCTACCCTATCCATTGTACTAGCCTGCTATCTTTATCTAATCCCATTATGGCGGCTGTTTTTTCTTAAAAGATATCCACCAGTAAATGATTAAATGAAAAATTATCTACCTTAAAAAAGCTCATCTGCCATGTAGACTTTATTAAATATTCTATTTTGCCAATATCGATTATTTTTTAAATCTACATAATCAGAAACTACCCTTGTATCTGTTAAATCTTCTAGTATCCAATTCTTGCCATAATCACTACTTAATAACAAGTTATAGTTTGATTTATTAGGCATTTCTAGTGTAACAACGATTTTACCTTGCTCTCCCAAATAAACTTTTTTAATGGACAAGAAAAAACCTAATGACTGATCTACAAGATATTTTCCAGAGTCAAAATATGCAAAATACAGAGACTGATTTTTCTTTCCTTGTTCCTCTTTAGAACTATCAAACCAAGTGCACTGCCCATCTTTACAATTAATGTAGAATAAATACATCCCATTTTTATCAGGCACGCTACTTATATTAAGTAAACGTTTATTAGATATTTTATATTTAGCCTCTATTTGGCTTAAGTCTTGTTCTTTATTATTATAAGGTACTTGATAAATACTAGTATTACCCTCTTCAAATAAAGCAAATAATAAATTACCTTGTGAATCGACTGTAACAGCGTCAATAGCAATTTCTAAATAAGGTAAAGGCTTGGAGTCAGTATGGGGAATATATACTTTTTGCCATGTTTCTCCTGCATCTTGAGTTTGTAATAGCGTATTTTGATTAACAAAAATATAACCATTAATCCCTTTGCTATCAAAATACATACCTATTGACTTCCCTCTTCCCCACTGAGGATTAGTCCATTTAACTTTAGTAAAATCAGTACCACCATTGGTTGATTTCCAAAAAGTAAGATAAGCGGGCTCATTTGATTTAGTGTAGTCAAACCACTCCACTAAAATATAAATTGTTTTAATATCTTCATTTGTCCACCAATAACCTTTCCGACCATACTCTCGAAATAATATACTTGGATCCGAATTTAAACCTGTTCGAAACAAACGTACTGTTGATCTATTTAGCCTTTCTTCTGAACTATTCATCCACTCTTCTTTAACAGGAGGAATAAAACTATCTAGCTCTTCTAAAGGTGGTGGATTATATGGAGCAAACTCTATCATAGCCTGTGCATAAGGATCAAAAATATAAAGTACCTCATTATCATTCACTAACATATCACCCCTTACTGCGGGCTTAATATTATGTAAGATAGTACTTTTATAATGCCACATCAATGTATCCCTCTTATAAAACGAAATAACCATTATAAATAATAAAACTATTATCAATAATAAAATAATGAATTTAGCTTTTTTCATATTTATATAAAATCAAATTAGAATATTCTGGGAATTCTAGGAAGTCTAAATAAATCATCAAGTTGTCGCTTTATCTCATCAGTTACGGCTTTTTTACCTTGCTGAATAATGCGCTCAGTAATTTCTAATCCTTTCTCTTCCAACTTCCTAATCGCTGCCTCTTGTGCTGCAAGCGTCTTAGCTTCAATCAAATAAGCAAGAATATCTTTAACTTGGGCTAGACCATCTCCAGAAAACAAATCTAAGAAATCAGGTGTCCAACCAACTTCCCATAAATCACCCAGTGTTAGATTATAGAGGCCACCATCAATATAGGCTGCTGGATGTGTTCCATAGGCAAAAGAGCGAAAACGATCATTATCCAATTCTAAAGATTCAGTTTTTGGAGTTTTAGTAGTTGCTATGGTCTTAGGATGTACACTTGACTGAGTTACAACTTCCAGACTATTGAGGTTTTGTTTAAAACCATCCTCCATATATAACTGTAAAAATCTTCTCGCTTCAATTAGCCATTTTTTTCCTTCATTAGAAAGCTTAGGGTATAACTCATCAGTAAATCTTCGAATATATTTATTTCCATAATCTAAATAGTAGTCAGGTACACCATGAGAACAACTTTTATGTCTATTCAAAAAATCAAAATGTCTTGATAACCAAGAAACTGTAACACTGGCTTTAGCAGCATCATAATAGTAATCGACTGTACCAATAGCAGTATTAGGTGCAGGGGTTACATGGATATTACAGCTATTACGGCTAATTTGTTGTGTAACTGTGGTTTTAGTAACAGTACCTGCAATGCCATTGGTAGTTTGACGAGGTGTAATAGATTTACCGCCCATAATTAGTATTCCCTGTAGTCTGTATAACAAATAGTATTAAAAAATAGCTTTAAAAACTTTTATCATTTATTGTTATTCAATCCCTTATAAAAATCTTCTAAAAATGGTCTTTATTTAAAAAGACCATCTGCCATAAAGACTTTATTAAATCTTCTTTGCTGCCAATATTGGTTATTTTTTAAATCTACATAATCCGATATGGTTATCATTTCAGATAAATCTTCTAATAGCCAATTTTTACCATAATCGGCACTCAATAATAATTTATAATCTTTTCTATTAGGCATGGTTAACGTTACTGCGATTTTGCCTTGTTCGCCAATATAGACTTTTTTAATAGGAAGGAAAAAACCCACTGATTGGTCAGTAGTATATTTTCCTTGTACAAAGTGGGCAAAGCGTAGTGGTTGGTTTTGCTTACCTTGTTGTTCTTCTTCATTGGTGTACCAAGTGCAAGGCTCATTTGAAGAACAAGCAATATAAAAGAAATATAAGTCGTTGCTAGCAGGTACAGTCTGTAGACTTAATAAGCGTCTGTGGGGTATTTGATATTTAGCTTCTATTTGGCTTAAATCGGTTTCTTTATTAGTAGCATGGATTTGATAGATATAGCTATTACCCCCTTTAAATAAAGCAAACAATAAATTACCTTGTGGGTCTACAGTGGCAGTATCAATAGCCAATCTAGTAAATGGCAGTTGCTGTTCTTCGGTGTGGGGAATATAAACTTTCTGCCATGTTTCCCCTGCATCGTGTGTTTGCAGTAGGGTATTTTGATTAACAAAAATATAGCCATTAATACCTTGACTATCAAAATACATGCCTACAGTTTTTCCTCTACCCAACTTGGGGGCAGCCCATTTTACCTGAGTAAAGTCTTTGCCCCCATTAATGGACTTCCAAAAAGAAAGATGGGCAGGTTCCAGTGGCTCTTTGGTATAATCAAGCCATTCCACTAAGATATAAATCGTTTTAAGATCATTACTTTTCCACCAATAGCCCCTTTGCCCATACTCTCGAAATAACATGTTTGGTTCAGCATTTAGCTCTGTACGAAATAAACGTACTGTAGCTCTATTTAGTGTTTCCCCTGCATCATTCATCCATTCCTCTTTAAAAGGTGGAACAAAATTATCTATCTCCTCAAAAGGGGGCGGTTCATAGGGTGCAAACTCCAATGACGCAGGGCCACGAGGAGCAAAAATATAAATTACCTGTTCACTATTAACTATCAGATCCCCCCCTACTGCTGGTCTAATACCTTCAAAAACTGTACCTTTTGATTGCCACATCAATGTAGTCCTTATATAACCTGAAATTAACAGAGCAAATAATAAAATAATTGCCAGTAATAAAATAATTATTCTAAATCGTTTTATAGTATTCATCGTGTTATCTTATTCA
>JBEBWU010000203.1:0-4995 GCA_040391985.1 Entomomonas sp.
TCTTGATGCGCTTTTTAAAAACATTGAATTGCACATTTTCATTAATACCTCTTGGTAGTGTGGGCTATCTTTAAAACGTGCATAGGTTTTACAACTATAATCAAACATAAAGGGTAAGTTTTTATAGGTGTTGGTTGGATGCTTGCGATAGAGAGAAAGTACTTGAGGAAGCACATCCATAAAATAACCTGCTTTAGTAATAGCAAGCATAATATAGAGGTCTTCCAATCTAATTTCTGGATCAAAGCCACCTATTTTAACTAATGCTTCTTTACGTAGCATCAGTGTTGCAGCCATAGCACCAGGCTTTCTATCAAGAAAAATGTCATCAAAATCTAAACGACGAAAAGGTATGTGGCGATGTTTTTGTTCTTTTTCGGGAAAAAGGTTTCCTTCACTGTCAATAATGTCCATATTGGAAGCGCAAATGCCTACTTCTGGTTTGTCCTGAATATAGTTAACTTGGGTAGTGATACGTTCAGGTAACATAATATCATCTGAACCAAAGGGGACTATTAACTCACCTTTGGCTCTAGCGATTGCTTCATTTAAGGTTTTTGATAGTCCTTTGTTTTCTTGAATTAATAAATCAAAACCATGTTGTTTTTGCAGCTTTGTTAATAGTTCAACACTATTGTCTGATGAGCCATCATCAATAACCAGTAGCTCTACGTTGGGGTAGGTTTGATTAATGACACTATTAATGGTTTCTTCGATATAGTGTGCATGATTATAGGAGGAGATAATAACGGTAACAATAGGTGTGTTTTGAGTGTCCATTAATAAACCAGTTAACAAATAAAAAATTAAATTAATTATAACTTATCTAGTAGTAGCAAGGTATGTTAGTAAAGATATTTACTTAGTTTGGTGCTGTAACCGAGTCAGAATACGATCTAAACTATTAGCAAATAGTTGTTTGTCTTTGTCTCCATAGCTTGCTTGCTGTGAGGTAATCTGGCCTTGATCCCAAAGCTCTGTAAATAAGTTGCGCATTGCTAGTTTGTTGGACATGTTATTAGGGGTAAACTCACGACCTTTTGGATCAAGTACAGCGACTTGTTTTTTTATTAATCTGTCTGCTAATGGAATATCACTACATATCACCAGATCATTGGGTTGGGAGTGTTCTACCAAATAATCATCAGCAGCATCCATACCTGTTGGTACAATAATAAGGCTTACCCAATTAAAAATAGGTTTAGTCTGTCCTTGTCCTGCTACTAACGTAACATGTAAGTTGCGTTTATGGGCAAATTTATAAACTAATTCTTTAGCCATTTTGGGACAAGCATCAGCATCAATCCAAATCTGCATGTAATAATTACCTTGATTAATAAATAAAATTGATTATAGCATTACGGCTATAGGTTATACTTGTATTTAATAGTGTTTAATTACTAAACTTAAGATGCTCTACAACTAATAGATATTTTGCATGAATAAGATAATAACATTGTTTATAGCAGTCTTTTTTTTAGTTTCTGTTGTTCAAGCAGAGCAAAAAGAAGGGATAAATTCTACTCTTCCATGGGAAGAGGGACAAATTGTTGCTGAAACAGATAGTAGTCATGATACGGCATTGTTTAATTATAGGGTTTATCGTCTTTTTTTGAAGAAAGTTCCTGATGGATATCTTGTGCAAGAGTTATACAAAGATTCTAATAATAAAGCAACGGATCCATTTGTGATAGAAAAAATGGATGATGTTACTCGTGTTCCTTATGCCTACTATACTGTGCCTGAGTCAGAGTTAAGTATTACTGGTGCTTATACTCTTTGGTATGAAAATGGTACTAAAATGCAGGATGGAAATTATGTTAATGGAAAAAAGGATGGTATGTGGACACGTTGGTTTAACACGGGACAAAAAAATGCTGAAGGGATGTATAAGTTAGGAAAACTAGAAGGCTTATGGCGCATGTGGAATGTAGATGGCTCCAATATGAATGAAACCTTCTATAAAAATGGACGCTTAGAGGCTGTTTTATCAGATATAAAAGAAGACCAAAAAAGTAAATTAGGTAGTTTAAATGACAATAAGACAGATAGGAATATTTGGTTAGTTTGGGATGAAAATGGTCATTTAAAGTCCCAAGTTATGTTAGTTAATGGTAAAAAAGAGGGGACTTGGGTTTCTTGGGATGATAGGGGCAAAAGAGAAATGCTAGGTTACTATAAAAATGATAAAAGAGATGGAGTATGGAAAACATTTTGGTTGGATGATGCCGAAACTAAACGTTCAGAAGGGCAATATAAGAGTGGTAAAAAAGAAGGTGTCTGGATTTTTTGGGATAAGTATGGCAATAAAATAAAAGAAGAACGTTATAATCAAGGCAAATTAACAAGTAGAGTAAACTTACAGTGATATAAAAAGGCTTATTGAGTGATCAAATAAGCCTTTTTTATAGTATTAGAATAATTCCATAGGTGCTACATCATCACTTGACATAGGAAGACCTGAAGAGTTGTCTCCTTTAATAGCATCTTCTTTCTTAAATATTTCTGTATAAGTCCGTTGTGAATTATCAGAAGCTAGACGACCCGTATCAGCATCTATTTTAAGTTGTACAATACCAGCAGGTTTTGGTATTGTCTTATTAGGTTTATCTTTCAAGGCTACTTGCATATAGTCAATCCAGATAGGAAGAGCCAAGGTACCACCATACTCACGGCGTCCTAATGTGTCTGGTTTATCGAAACCAACCCAAACAACTGTTGTGTAATCACCATTATAGCCTGCAAACCAAGTATCTTTAGTATCATTAGTGGTACCAGTTTTTCCAGCTAGGTCAGTACGTTTTAATGCTAAAGCCCTTGTACCTGTACCACGTCTAATTACATCTTGTAAGATACTATTCATAATATAAGCTGTGCGCTTATCAATAACTGATTCTGCTATGTTAGGTATGGTTTTAGACTGATCATCTTTTTCCATAGGGATAAGTTCAGCTTTATGTTCACTAACTTCAGTTATGGTTTGGTTAGTTTCTGGGATAGCAGGTGGTGTAGCTGTAAAAATAACTTTGTCATTACGGTCTTTGATTTCATCAATAACATAAGGATAGATTTTATAGCCACCACTAGCAAATACAGTCCATGCACGAGCTATCTGCATAGGAGATACGTCAGCCGAACCTAGTGCAAGTGAAAGAGAGGGAGGTAAGCTTTCCTTGGCAAAACCAAATTTTTCAATATAGTCTAATGTATTATCAATACCTACACTTTGTAATAAACGAATAGTTACTAGGTTTCTAGATCGGTATAAACCTTCCCTTAAACTAATAGGCCCTAAGAATTTATTACCATCATTTTTCGGTTTCCACTTTTTCTTATTAGAACCATCTTCTACAACAATAGGAGCATCATTAATCTTACTTGCTGCTGTGAATCCTGCATCTAATGCAGCACTATAAATAAAAGGTTTAAAGCTAGAACCAGGTTGGCGTTTCGCTTGTGTAACACGGTTATAGTTACTTTGATCAAATGAAAAACCACCCACAAGTGCTTCAACAGCACCTGTTTGTGAGTTTAATGAAACCAGAGCGGATTCTGCTTTGGGGATTTGGCTAAAGTGTAATGCACCTTGTTGATCTCTTTGAATACGGATTAAATCACCTATCTTAACAATATCTTTGGGGCCTTTAGGTAGAGGTCCCATGCTATTGTTAGATAAATAAGGTCTTGCCCATTTCATTGTTTCCCAAGAAACTGTTTCTTGCTGGCCCTGTTGGGTAAGTACAGTAATATTTTGTTCATCAATAGCTGTTACTATAGCTGGTTCTAAATAACCAATAGATTTTTGTTCTTTAAGTATATTAGCCCAATTTTCTGGTGCTATTGATTGTTGCTCTGCACCACGGTAACCATGACGTTTATCATATTCTAATAAACCTTTACGCAAAGCCTGATTGGCAGCTTCTTGCAAAGGTGAAGAAATAGTAGCAGTTACTTGATAACCATCTGTATAAGCAGCATCACCATATTTTTCAACCATTTCTAAACGTATTATTTCAGCTATATAAGGTGCAGCAAGTTCAGGAATCGCATCATGACGCTTAGCGGTTTCTGGTTCGGCCTTAGCTTTTTCATAATCTACTTTACTGATCATTCCCAAGTTATACATTCTTGAAAGAATCCAGTTTCGTCTTTCTAAGCTACGTCTGGGGTTAATAATTGGATTATTAGCAGATGGTGCTTTAGGGAGGCCTGCTAAAGTAGCCATTTGTGCTAATGATAAGTCTTTAACAGATTTTCCATAATAAACTTGAGAAGCAGCTTCAATTCCATAAGAGCGATAACCTAAAAATATTTTATTAAGGTATAACTCTAAAATCTCATCTTTAGTTAATTCTTGTTCTAATTTCAAAGCTAATAGGATTTCTCTTGCTTTACGTATATAAGTTTGTTCACTTGATAAAAAATAATTTCTTGCAACTTGCATAGTGATAGTACTACCACCTGATTGTTTATGACCAGTGGTTGCTAATTCGAGTATTGCACGTAATAAACTTTTAAGATCAATACCATAGTGGTTTTTAAAGTTATCATCTTCTGCTGCCAATAATGCATTAACAAAGTTAGGAGGAATATCCTTATAAGCAATAGGTGAGCGACGCATTTCACCAAATTCAGCAATTAGCTTATTATCTGCACTGTAAACACGTAATGGTATTTGTAATTCTATGTGGCGTATTGACTCAATAGACGGTAAATTATGGCTTAAATAAAGAGCTGCGCCACTGATTACAAGTGGAACTACACAGATTAATGTTATAAAAGACCACCAAATAAATTTATATAAACGAATCAAAATTAATAAATTCCTAGCAAATAATAGTAATATTTTGTTAAAATTATTGAGTTAGAACAACACTTGCGACATATTATAGCTTTTTTATGTAAAGATCACTATGAATTGAGTAGTAAAATTTGATATTTATATATAGTATATAGTGTGTACAGAGTAATTTTTCCGTAAGTTGCGGATGTAGA
>JBEBWU010000204.1:0-4987 GCA_040391985.1 Entomomonas sp.
ATATTAAGGCAGAGTTACCACCAGAAGGCTTACATGGTGCTAATTTCCTATTCGATACAGTGAGTGTAACAGGTACAGAAAACTTAATGATGGCGGCGGCACTGGCTAAAGGCCAAACAGTTTTACAAAATGCTGCTAAAGAGCCTGAAGTGATTGACCTTGCTAATATGATTAATCAAATGGGTGGTCATGTTGCTGGTGCAGGTACAGACACTATTACTATTAATGGTGTTGAGCGTTTACAAGGTACTAATTTCCGAGTGATGCCAGACCGTATTGAAACAGGTACTTACCTTGTTGCTGCTGCTATTACAGGTGGTAAAGTTAAGTTAAAAGATACTGATCCACATATTCTTGAAGCCGTTTTATTAAAACTACAAGAAGCTGGTGCATTTATAGATACAGGTAAAGATTGGATTGCCTTAGATATGAAAGGTAATCGCCCTAAAGCCGTTAATATTCGTACAGCCCCTTATCCTGCTTTCCCTACTGATATGCAAGCTCAGTTTATTGCTTTAAATGCAATAGCAGAGGGTACAGGTACTGTAACAGAAACGATTTTTGAAAATCGTTTTATGCATGTTTATGAAATGAATCGTATGGGCGCTCATATTCTTATCGAGGGTAATACAGCCATTGTTATGGGTGTTGATAAGATAAAAGGTGCACCTGTTATGGCTACAGATTTACGTGCTTCTGCAAGCTTGGTATTAGCAGGTTTGGTGGCTGAAGGCGAAACCTTAATTGATCGTATCTACCATATTGACCGTGGTTATGAATGTATTGAGGAAAAGTTACAGTTGCTTGGCGCAAAAATTAAGCGTGTTGCAGGTTAAATATTATAGTTTATGGAGATAAAAGGGATTTTATCTTCATAATATAGCTACCCCCTAATTTTTTATACTTTGTTGAATGACTTAGCCGTACTATTTGTACTGTTTTCAGTCATTCGCCTCGTCTAAAAAACTATGGCAACAGCTATAAAATATTAATTACCATTATATCTATCTAATAACTTATTTCTAAACTTATTATTAGGGTCAAGCTGATGCTTTAACTTAAAAAATTGTTGAGCATTAGGGTAAGCCTTATTAAATTGTTCTTTGCTAGCATGTATTTGGTAAGGTAAATAATAACTGCCTTGGCAACTAAGTACAGCATCAATCAATTGTCTTGTCCATTCTCCCACCTTAGTTTTTGCCTGCTCTGTAGTTGCTTGTTGGTAGTAAATAACAAAAGCAAATATATCTGTTTTTGCCCAAGCAAGTAATGAACCACTGTCTTGTTTAGCATGACGAATAGAGATATTAATTACGTTGACTTTATTGGTACGCAATATCTTTATTAATTTAGGATAAAAGTTATCAAACTGTTCAACTGGAACAAAGTATTCTTGTAATACAAAACTGCTATCTTGCGTTGCGATAGGGCCTAACTCTGCCACATTGTAGCTGGCTTCATAATTACGCCATACTACCAGTTCTTTACGATAATCTGTTTTGTCATAGAGTTTTCTTAATTGCTTACCTAGATTACTAGAGGTAACGATAGCTATTTGTTTGTGCAATTTAGTATAGTCTTGATTTTTATCTTGTAAACGATCTTTAATAGTCAGTGGCTTATTGGTCTTAATAAAGGTAACTGCACGTACTTGTTTATAGTCTGGTGGATAGATAACAGTATTATGGAAAACAGCCTCTTTGTTGTTGCTGATATTTTTTAAAAAATATGCTTTATATTGATTGATTGGCATAAGTTGGCTAATACGTTCTAATTTGCTGTTTTCTACAAGCTGTAAAGTGGCCTCAGTAATCACACCTAGACCACCATAACCACCAATAGCACCATAAAAGATTGTTGGGTTTTGAGTGGGGCTAGCAGTAATGAGTGAGCCATCAGCAAGCACTATTTTTATTTGTTTAACTGATAGAATTAATGGACCTTCACCTACATAACGACCATGTACATTAACTCCTAATGAACCACCTACAGTAAAGTCTGCATAGCTTTGCATAATTTTAACTGATAGGTTATAGGGATCTATTTGTTCTTGTATTTGTCGCCAACTAACACCCGTTTCAACAGTAATTTCTTTATTGCCTGGATCAAAGGCAATAATATGATTAAGGTGATTAATATCTATTTGTAGGGCTTGTTCAGTTGCTGTTTGTCCTCCCATGCTATATTTACCACCAGCAATAGAAATAATACCCTGATGATTTTTTACCAGTTCAACAACTTCAGCAGTAGAGGTTGGTTGTGCTATTTTAGCTACGCCTATAGGTGTTAGTTGGGTAATATCATTAACAATAACACTATCTGCAAGAATAACGTGCTGCCATAAAATAAATAAAACACAGATAACCAGTTTTTTCACTTCTCTTTTATCCTTGAGTTAAATTGTTAATGTTATAAATATAATGAGAAAAGGTATTAATAGAAGTTAAGTTTTATCAATATCTTATACAAAAAATAATATTAGAAATATTTGATAATTGTATTGGTTTGAAATAATACACTTAATTCTCTTTTTATAGGTTACTAGATATTTTAGTAGGGAATTTATAGCATTGTTTGCCAAGAAAAGCCATAATAACGGTTAACCGATAAAAATTGATAAGTTTAAGTATTTATTATGTTAACCATTGCATTATCAAAAGGACGTATTCTTGATGAAACCCTGCCATTATTGGCAGAAGCAGGGATTGTACCTACCGAAAATCCAGAAAAAAGTCGTAAATTAATTATTCCTACTAGCCAACAAGATGTACGTATTTTAATAGTACGTGCTACGGATGTGCCTACTTATGTAGAGTATGGTGCAGCTGATTTAGGCGTAGCAGGTAAGGATGTTTTATTAGAGTATGGTGGTGATGGACTTTATGAGCCACTAGATCTGAATATTGCACAATGTAAATTAATGACAGCGGGTGTAACAGGCAAGCCAGATCCTAAGGGTCGTCTTAAAGTAGCTACTAAGTTTGTTAATGTGGCTAAAAATTATTATGCTGAGCAAGGTCGCCAAGTGGATATTATTAAACTCTATGGTTCAATGGAGTTAGCACCATTGGTTGGCTTGGCTGATAAAATTATTGATGTGGTAGATACAGGTAACACGTTAAGAGCAAATGGCCTAGAACCACAGGAAATAATTGCTTATATTAGTTCGCGGTTGATCGTTAATAAAGCCGCTATGAAGATGCAACATCATCGTATTCAAGCATTAATTGATACGTTACGTAAAGCAGTTGAGTCTAGAAAAGAACCTTAAAAGTAACTATGGGAAGATAAAACAATGTCAGTTAAGATACGTCGTTTGTCCTATAATCAAGCTGATTTCTCTAAACAAATGAATGATTTGTTAAGTTGGGAAAGCGTTTCTGATGATACCGTTAATGGTCGTGTATTAGAGATTATTAGCGAAGTAAGAAAACGTGGTGATGCAGCTGTTGTTGAATATACCCAAAAGTTTGATCGTGTATCTGCTAAATCTATGGCAGAGCTTACTTTTGATAAGGAACGTATTCAGCAATCATTGGCAAGAATTAATCCAGAACAACGTAAAGCCTTAGAATTAGCAGCTGAACGAGTACGTTTGTATCATGAACATCAAAAACAAGAATCATGGCGTTATACTGAGGCTGATGGCACTGTATTAGGTCAAAAAATTACTCCCCTAGATCGAGTGGGTTTGTATGTGCCAGGTGGTAAGGCTTCTTATCCTTCATCTGTAATTATGAATGCTATTCCAGCTAAAGTTGCAGGTGTACCTGAGGTAGTGATGGTAGTACCAACACCAGATAATGAGGTGAATGATATTGTTTTAGCGGCAGCCGCGGTAGCAGGTGTAGACAGAGTATTCGCTATTGGTGGTGCACAGGCTGTGGCCGCTTTAGCTTATGGTACAGAAACAGTACCACCAGTCGATAAAATTGTAGGGCCAGGTAATATTTATGTAGCTACAGCAAAACGCCACGTCTTTGGTAAAGTGGGCATTGATATGATTGCAGGCCCTTCTGAAATTCTTGTGGTGTGTGATGGTGGTACTGATCCAGATTGGATTGCGATGGATTTATTCTCCCAAGCAGAACATGATGAAGATGCTCAAGCTATTTTAATCTCTCAAGATAAAGCCTTTATCGATCAAGTTGAGGCAAGTATTAATAAATTATTACCTACTATGGAACGCTCAGAAATTATTAGAACCTCTTTAGAAGCAAGGGGTGCTTTGATTCATGTAGATAGTAAAGAGCAAGCATTAGAAGTGGCTAATATTATTGCACCCGAGCATTTGGAGTTATCAGTAGCTGATCCAGAAGAGTGGTTGCCAGAGATTCGTCATGCAGGTGCAATTTTTATGGGACGTTATACCGCTGAATCAATTGGTGATTATTGTGCGGGTCCTAACCATGTATTGCCTACTTCAGGTACTGCACGTTATTCTTCACCTTTAGGCGTTTATGATTTCCAAAAACGTTCTTCAATTATTTTCTGTTCAGAGCAGGGAGCTGCTGAATTAGGCAAAACAGCTTCAGTATTAGCTCGTGGTGAGTCATTAACTGCGCATGCGCGTAGTGCTGAATATAGGATGAAAAAATAATGAATAAATATTGGAGTCCCTTAGTTAATAAGTTAACTCCTTATGTGCCAGGAGAGCAGCCAAAGCTAGATAAGTTAGTAAAGTTAAATACTAATGAGAACCCTTATGGTCCTTCCCCTAAGGTGTTAGAGGCCATCAAGGCAGTAGCTATTGATAGTTTACGTTTATACCCTGATCCCAATAGTGATCAGTTAAAGCAAAGCGTTGCTAACTATTATAATTTAGAGGCTAACCAAGTTTTTGTTGGTAACGGTTCTGATGAAGTATTGGCGATAGTATTTCAAGCGTTATTTAAGCACGATGATGAAGAGCGCCCTTTATTATTTCCTGATATTAGTTATAGTTTTTATCCTGTGTATTGTGGGTTATATTATATTCACTTTACAG
>JBEBWU010000205.1:0-4971 GCA_040391985.1 Entomomonas sp.
AAGTTTTTGCACAAATAAATCGTAAACAAGATGTCACTTACGCGGCTATAACCGCTAATTTAAAAGGGTTAGAAATGGCACTAACTGCGAATATTGATGAAATAGCCGTATTTACAGCCGCCTCAGAAACTTTTTGTCAACGTAATACCAATTGTTCTATTAGTGAAAGTCTCGAACGATTTACCCCTGTAATTGAACTAGCCAAGCAGCACAATATAAAAATAAGAGGTTATGTCTCCTGTGTATTAGGCTGCCCTTATGAAGGGACTATTAACCCTCAGCAAGTAACCCATATTTCTCAAGAGTTGTTAGCTATGGGCTGTTACCAAGTTTCCCTTGGTGATACTATTGGCGTTGGTACTGCTGCCAGCACTACACAATTACTGGATGCTGTAACAAAACAAATAAGTGTTGATAAATTAGCTGGTCATTTTCATGATACCTACGGACAAGCGCTTACTAATATTTATGTTAGTTTATTAAGAGGTATTAGTGTTTTTGACAGTTCTGTTGCTGGCTTAGGCGGTTGCCCCTATGCTAAAGGTGCAACAGGTAATGTAGCAACAGAAGATGTTCTTTATCTATTAAATGGTTTGGGTATTGAAACAGATATTAATATGGAGCTATTAATACAGGCAGGTAACACTATTTGTCAAAAAATAGGCAGAAAAAATGGCTCTCGTGTTGCTAATGCACTATTAAATAAAAACTCTGCCTCTTAGAGCGCATAGTTTATTGATATCTTAAAGTAACTCGATATAATATTTTATGAGCATGAATTTATTTTCTAATTTAATAAGCTGTTAAGAGAACAAATAAGATGACAGTAAAACTCGTTGCTAGAACATTGGACTTAGTTGAAGTTTTTGCCACACATCAAAGACCACTTTTTTTAAGTGAACTTGCTAAAATTATGGATATCCCTGTTTCTAGTTGCTTAGGTTTAGTTCGTACATTGCTTAATAGAGGCTATTTATATGAAGTTCGTAAACGTGGTGGTTACTACCCTACTCGCAAACTTTGGCTACAGGCTGTAAAAATAGATCAAGGTAATCCCTTATTAGATATTATTCATGAACATTTAGTAGCGTTACAACAACAAGTTAATGAAACCATTGTGCTTGGCAAAATACTTAATGAACAAGTGATGTATTTAGATGTTGTTGAATCTAACCAATCTATACGTTACTCCGTACAAATAGGTGAAACACGTCCACTCCATGCTAACTCTATCGCTAGAGCTATTTTAGCAAAAAGTACTGATGAAGAAGTGCTACAGCTACTGCAAAAAATCCAAATGGAACCTTATAACGAAAAAACTATTACTTCACCTGAAGTATTTATTGCCAATTTACAAAAAATTCGTAAACAAGGTTGGGGAGAAAATATTGGTGATAGCGTTGATGACTTAGCAGCTATTGCTATGGCTTTTCCTTTTGCAGGCGATTGGTACGGTATTTCTATTGTTGGCCCTATGCAACGTATTCTAAAACAATGGTCATCACTACCCAATTATTTAACTAATACCATAGAACAAATATTAGCAAGTATTAATAATGTACATTCATCTTCAGCTACTGATGATGAAGGAGAAAATAATGACATCCTTTAATTACCTACAATTAGAAATAGATAACCGCAATGTAGCAACAATTTGGTTAAATAGACCAGAACGTAATAATGCTTTAAATGCAGATTTTATTAATGAACTAATTACAGCATTTAAGCAAGTTTCCTCTAACCCTGATATTAGATTATTAGTAATACGTGGCAAAGGAAAACACTTCTGTAGTGGTGGTGATCTACAATGGATGCAAGAATCTATTAATTTGGATTTTGCAGGTAATCTAAAAGATGCGCAACAACTATCAGAGTTATTTTATCAACTCTATAACTTACCAAAACCCACTCTAGCAGTTGTACAAGGAGCTGCTTTTGGTGGTGCAGTAGGATTTGTTGCTTGCTGTGATATGGCGATTGGCGCAGACAATGCTATGTTTTGTCTTTCAGAAGTGCGCATTGGCTTAATCCCAGCCACTATTAGTCCATTTGTTATACGCTGTATGGGAAATAGAGCTGCTCTTAGCTATTCATTAACAGCCGAACGTTTCAGTGGTAAACGAGCTACCGAATTAGGACTACTTCATCAATCTTGCCCTGATGAAGAATTATCGGCACTCACTGAAAAATGGATAGCTCAGCTTTTACAAAATAGCCCTGCTGCTCAAGAGGCTTGTAAAAAACTTTTTGCGGAGATTGGTACAGGGGAAATAACACCTGAACTAAGACGTTATACAGAAGAAGCCATTGCTAACATTAGAGTAAGTAAAGAAGGACAGGAAGGTTTACATGCCTTTCTAGAGAAACGCTCTCCTAACTGGGTAAAAGAATAAATATAAGCTCTACTTTATTAACTAATAATATAACAAGGAGTTTTTATGCATATTCATGACGCTATTCTAACCAGAAAATCAATTAGGCGCTTTCTTCCTAAACAGGTTTCTCAAGAAACCATCAAACTTATATTACAAATTGCTAGCCGAGCGCCTAGTGGTAGTAATATTCAACCATGGCATGTACATGTTGTTGCAGGCGAAGTTAAAGAACAAATAAGTCAATCTATACTTACTGCGGCCAAACAGGGAGAACCTAGTCCTCAATATCAATACTATCCAGAAGAATGGTTTGAACCCTATAAAACACGTCGTCGCCAAGTAGGTTATGCCCTTTATGACACCTTAGGTATTAAACGTGAAGATACACAAGCACGTAGCCAACAAATGCTACGTAATTTTGTATTTTTTGATGCCCCCATTGGGTTATTTTTTAGCCTTAATAAGCGTATGGCTACAGGTAGTTATCTTGATTTAGGCATATTTATTGAAAATATTGTGTTAGCCGCAAAAGGTTATGGCTTAGACACATGTATTCAAGCTGCATTTGCCAACTTTCATCAAGCAATTCGTCCTTATATACCAATAGCCGAAGATGATATTCTGGTTTGTGGCATGGCCATAGGTTATGAAGACAGTAATGCCCCTGAAAACCAATTAATAACTGAACGTGAATCTATTACTAATTTCTCAACCTTTTCAGGGTTTGAGAATGAAGCTATATAAGTAACACTTTCTTTTTATTATATATCTATTAACCCAATTGATAATTGTTAGCCCTCTCTTGTTTATATATTTTGTTACGGTGTAACTACATAAACAAGAGAGGATCTTATGAAAAAGAATACTGTTATAGGCATTTCTGCTGCAATAGTTCTAGCTTGTAGTCCATTAGCATGGAGTGCTGATAAAGCAACCATAGCAACTGCCGAACCATTTAAAGGAACAGTGCTAACGACTAACTTAGATGAACCTTGGGAAATGTTATGGGGCCCTGATAACATGTTATGGGTAACTGAACGTCATGGTAAACGCATTACCCGTGTTAACCCTCAAACAGGTGCTAAAGAAGTCGCTGCAACCATTAATGAAGTATTTGTTGGGCCACAACATGAAGGTATTTTAGGGATGGCCTTCTCACCTGATATGACAGCTAACAAAGGGCAAGTATATGTTGCCTACACTTATAAAAATGATAAAGGCGATGAGTTAGAAAAAGTTGTTCGCTTAGATTGGGATGCTAATAAAAAACAATTAGTTAATCCCCATACAATTATTGAAGGTATTCCAGCAGGTAATGACCATCAAGGTGGGCGTCTATTATTTGGCCCAGATGGTAAATTATATTTATCCAAAGGTGAATTAGGTCATAATCAATGGGGTAACTACTGTAAGCCTATTGCCGCACAAAATATTCCTACAGCAGAAGAAATAAAAAACAAAGATTATAAAAACTATTTGGGCAAAGTTTTTCGCATGAACCCAGATGGTAGTATTCCAGATGATAACCCTACCATTAATGGTGTAAAGAGCCATATTTTTACTTATGGTCATAGAAACCCACAAGGACTTGTATTCGTAGATCAATATCTTTATTCCAGTGAGCAAGGTCCTTCTAGTGACGATGAAATTAATTTATTAAAAGCAGGTGGTAATTATGGTTGGCCACATGTTGCTGGTTTTCAAGATAATAATGCCTATGTTTATGCAAACTGGTCAAAAGCACCCAATTGTGAAAATATCAAATATGATCCTAATGTAATTCCAAAGGGAGTACCTACCCAGAAAGAAAGTGAATGGCATGCAGATAATTTTGTACCACCTGTTAAAACTTTCTATACAGTACGTGATGGCTATAACTATACAGATGATAATTGCAGTAGCACACCCTATTTATGTTGGCCAACAATAGCGCCAGCTAGTATCACTTACTACCCAGCTAAAGGTGCAATTACGAGCTGGCAAAATAGTTTGTTAGTGACCTCTTTAAAGAATGGTGCTTTATATAAACTACCGCTCAGCCAAGATAAAGCCCAACCACAAGGTGATATAAAGGTTTACTTCCATACTGCTAATCGTTACAGAGTAGCAAGAGTAAGTCCAGATGGAAAAACCATCTATATTGCTACAGATACAACAGGCCCTGTCTTAGATCAAAATGGTAAGCCTACTGAAAAATTAGCCAATCCTGGTTCCATTCTTAAATTTGAATATGAACCTAATAAGATGTAAACAACCTTCATCTTAGTTAAAAAGCCAGTACTAAAATACTGGCTTTTAATTCTAAAAGTAATTAGCTAAATAGATACAACAAAACAACTATAAAGTTCTTTTAAGCTATTAAATTCTAATTGCTACTTATTGTTAATTTACTACTTTGATATAACAAGATTAAATAACTTTATATTTCTGAACATCATTACAGTACAAATTGAATTTGTCATTTTCCCCTTTTCAGAAAATCAAACTTACTTATGAAGGTTAATAAATGTTTAGCAAAAATAAATTACTGATAACCACAGGAATAATCTTCATTCTGATGGGATTATTTTTATCAATCGGTGGTATCGATCTGATC
>JBEBWU010000206.1:0-4969 GCA_040391985.1 Entomomonas sp.
CTTTGTTTATTACGCCAATTACTTGCCAATAAAGGTAAATCACGAATTACTAACCCAGCAGCCCAAACTTGACGAGCCTCTGCATCCTCAGGAGTTGTTCCTGTATTACCAATATGCGGGTAGGTCAAAGTAACAATTTGTTGAGCATATGAAGGGTCAGTTAAAATCTCCTGATAACCTGTCATGGCTGTATTAAAAACAACCTCGCCAATGGTTTGCCCATCAGCACCTATAGACTCACCGTAAAAAACACTGCCATCGGCAAGAGCTAGTATGGCTGGCGTAGACAAAGGAACCTCCAATATAGAATTTAGGCGCGTGTAAAGAAGCGGGATGCCCGTGCAAACCGTCATCCCGTTATGAATTCTTTAAAATATACGCTGGTTTTTTAGTTGATACACTAAACGCATATTGTACGATAAACCAACCAAATAACCAAGTTAAAAGTCAGAATAAAAACACGTTATATGCCCTACTTTTTGTTGTTAGGCTTTCTTTTAATAGCTAATAATTTTTGAATATCCTTAAAATGGCTCATATCCGTTATTTCGATCATTAGCCATTTACCATCATGATAAGTAGTAGCCTCATCATATTGTTGTTGAATACTCAGGCTAAACTCACTACGGGTTTGCTCAAATTTTTCCCGTTCAGCTTTACCAAAAATAACCATAAAGCCAAAATTATTTTCTCGTGGATATAAAGCACATAATGTTTTGCTACTGCGACGAAACTTCAACTCATATTTTGCCGCTTTACCCCCTTTATTCCATAGGGTATCCATAAGGTAATGCTGATTAATAAAGTCAATTACATTAAGCCATGCTTGATAGCAAACTTTACTTAATAACTGTTGTATTTCTTGCTCTGTGGGTATTTTATCCAACATGATAAATTCCTTTTTTGATTTTGAATAAGTAATAAAAAAGGCAATTGCATCATCATACAATTGCCTTTTATAAGTGTTATTGGTTTAGATCACTTTAAACCATCCAACATGAGCAACCAAACACTCCCCAGAAGCTTTTTAAATCATCTGTAGGGGCATTAGTACCCCATGATTTAATATGACTATGACCATGTACACCACAGTTATTGCTACAACCACAAGCCATATTCTGTAATTGATAACGTTGTGCTTGTTGTTGATAACCCCATGCTGCATACCCTTTATAGGTATTTACAGGTGACCAATCTGGCATAGCTGGAGGTGGTGGTGTATCCAATGAAGCAAAATCACCTGCCCCATAAACTACTTTGCCACCTACTATGGTTAAATCAGACACAATATGACTGATCTCATCTTCACTGCATTTAAAATAGTCTCTATTAGGTACGATTAAATCCGCTAATTGGCCTTTTTCAATACGGCCCTTATTACCTTCTTCATTAGAGAACCATGTTACATTTTCAGTCCACATACGTAATGCTGTTTCACGGTCTAAGCAATTAGCCTGTGGATAAATACGTAAACCACCTACCGTTTTACCTGTTACCATCCAAGCTAATGATACCCAAGGATTATAAGAGGCAACACGAGTAGCATCAGTACCTGCCGAAATAGGTACACCTTTATCCATTATCTTAGTAATGGGTGGAGTAGCTTCTGCTGCTTTTTGACCATAGCGTTCTACAAAGTATTCACCTTGATAAGCCATACGATGCTGTACGGCAATACCACCGCCTAAAGCAGCAATACGATCAATTGATTTATCAGAGATCGTTTCAGCATGATCAAAGAACCAATTTAGCCCTTTAAAAGGTGTTTCTTCATTCACTTTCTCAAATACATCTAAAGCTCGCTCAATAGTTTCATCATAGGTAGCATGCATACGCCAAGGCCAACGGTTTTGTGCTAACACTCGAACCACATCTTCTAATTCACCTTCCATTTCTGGTGGCATATCTGGTCGAGGTTGACGGAAATCTTCAAAATCAGCTGCAGAGAACACAAGCATCTCACCGCCACCATTTAAGCGGAAATAATCATCACCTTGCTTATATTTGGCAGTGTTTGTCCAATTAAGAAAATCTTCTTTTTCTGCTTTTGGTTTTTGGGTAAATAAATTATAAGCAATGCGTACTGTTAGCTGATCATCTTTTGCTAACTTCTCGATTACTTCATAATCATCTGGATAGTTTTGGAAACCACCACCCGCATCAATCGCACCAGTAACACCTAAACGGTTTAACTCACGCATAAAATGTCTAGTTGAGTTTATTTGATAATCTAGCGGTAATTTAGGGCCTTTAGCTAACGTAGCATAAAGAATACCTGCATTAGGTTTAGCTAATAATAACCCTGTTGGATTACCTTTTGCATCACGTACAATTTCCCCACCTGGAGGATTAGGCGTATCTTTGGTATAACCGACAACACGTAATGCTGCTGCATTTAATAATGCACGATCATACAAATGTAAAATAAATACTGGTGTATCTGGGGCTACTGCGTTTAACTCTTCAATCGTTGGTAATCGTTTTTCAGCAAACTGGTGTTCTGTAAAACCACCAACTACACGCACCCATTGTGGAGGTGGAGTAATAGCCACTTGTTGTTTTAACATTTGCATTGCATCAGCAAGGCTAGGAACACCATCCCAACGCAATTCCATATTAAAATTTAGGCCACCACGAATTATATGTAGATGATTATCAATTAATCCTGGCAGTACAGAGCGCCCTTTTAGATCAATAAGATGGGTATTGGTACTGGCTAATGGTATGACTTCTTCATTTAGACCAACGGCTAGAAATCGACCATCTTTGATAGCTACTGCATTTGCTAAAGGTTTGTTACGATCTAATGTTGTAAATTGACCATTATGAAGGATGATATCTGGATTACTTTCGGTAGTCATTACAAACTCTCCAAAATAGCAACTCGATAAATAACTTTTATCAATGATCAGTTAATTATCAAGCTGTATTAATATATTTATGACAATTCAAATACTAAGATCTCGCTAGGCTTAACAGCCTCAATAGTCACCTTTTGCTCTTCAGCAATAGCAATACCATCACTGGTGTGGGCATGGGTGTTATTCACTATAATTTCACCAGAAACTACCTGTATCCAAACCTTATCGTGCTTTTCAGGAATAACATATTCTTGTCGCTCATCTTGCTCTAAGTTCCAGCGCCATAATTGCATATCTTGGAAAACTTTTAGCGAACCATCACGGGCATCAGGTGATAAAATTAATTGCTTACCTATTTTTTGAGCAAAATCTCGAGTTTCATAGCGTGGTTTTAATCTTTCTTTGTCTGGAATAATCCAAATTTGATAAAAATGCAATAACTCATCAGCTAATGGATTATATTCTGAGTGGTGCACACCTGTGCCTGCACTCATAATTTGAAACTCGCCTGTTTTAACTTGTTCTTTATGTCCCATACTATCTTGATGCTCTATTGCACCTTGTAGAACATAAGAAAGAATTTCCATATCTTTATGAGGGTGCTTACCAAACCCTTCACCAGGTTGAACACGATCTTCATTAATTACTCTTAATGTAGCAAACCCCATAAAATTAGGATCATAGTAATCAGCAAAAGAAAATGTATGATAGCTTTCCAGCCAACCGTGATTAGCGTAACCCCTTGCTTCAGCTTCACGGAGATAAATCATATAGCCTCCTATACTGTCATCTTCAACAATTTCAAAGATGACAGATAGACATCCTATTCAACAGAACAATGAAAGGAATAACTTGTATTTAAATATAACACCCTATGATTTCACAACACGTTGTGGCGCTTTATGAACCATAGTATATGCATAATCAACGCCCATACCATACGCACCACTATGTTCACGTACTAAACTCATTACTGCATCATAAGTTTCTTTACGTGCCCAATCACGTTGATATTCAAGCAATACTTGTTGCCATGTCACAGGAACTGCACCTGCCTGTACCATTCTTTCAATTGAGCGCTCATGCGCATCTACGCTAGTACCACCAGAAGTATCTGTTACTACATATACTTCATAACCTGCTTCTAATGCCATTAATGCTGGGAATGTTAAACAAACTTCAGTCCATAATGCAGAAATAACTAATTTTTTACGGCCAGTTGCTTTTACTGCTTCAACAAATTTCTTGTCTTCCCAAGAGTTCATTGAGGTACGCTCAATAGGTTTAACATCTGGATGAACTGCTAATAATTCAGGCCAAATATAACCACTAAAACTTTCTGTCTCAACAGACGTATAAATAGTAGGCACATTAAAGATTTTACCTGCCTTAGCAAGACCCACTACATTATTTTTAAGTTGTTGACGGTCAATGTTAGCCACACCAAAAGCCATTTGAGGTTGATGGTCAATAAAAATTAATGCAGAATTTTTTGGATCAATTAATTCACGAATACTCATATTAGTTACCTATATCTTTGTAATATTGATTTAACAATCTTATCAAGGGCATTAAATTGGAAAAATCCTACTTTATAGGAAACATTGTTCCAATTTTTAAACCGATGACTACAAATTAACACGCAGAATAAATAACTTCTTTACTACTTAAGGTGTAAATAAAATAATTGAACTCATTAATAATGGAATGTGACACATAAAATACACAGTCCTAAAAAACAAATACAACCAATTGATTTATAATTATTTTTTATTTTATAAAGACAATTATATGCCCCTTAAAAGCATCTCTTTTAGTTAACCAGATAATATTTTCTATAAAACACCTCGTAACAAATTACGATGGGTCTAGCTATTTATCTTTTTTTGCTTAATAATTATTTTTTATCAGAAAATAGAGCTATTAGATTTTATTATGCATATACATATTCTTGGTATTTGTGGCACTTTTATGGGTTCTTTAGCAGTATTAGCTAAAGAATTAGGTTACAAGGTAACAGGTAGTGATGCTAATGTTTATCCGCCTATGAGTACTCAATTAGAGAGACAAGGTATTGAACTATTACAAGGCTATTTACCTGAACATCT
>JBEBWU010000207.1:0-4964 GCA_040391985.1 Entomomonas sp.
CTAAAAACTAACTAAATATAAGAAGAGACTTTATGGATCAAAGCAGTTATGGCAAAAAGATTTTATTCATATTCTTTTTAATTACAATCGGGCTTCAAGCAGCAAGTATTTTTTTTAAAGGTACTTACAATATTATTATCCTAGCAGCATGCTTAATAATAGGCTTTGTTGTTTGGAAATTTCTTAACAATAAACATACTCAACAATTTATCGAATTAGAAGTTACTGAACGCGCATCCCATTTAATTAGCACCTTACAACAAGCTATTGCTCAAAAAGCATTAGAAGAACCATTATTATCATCACAAAATAGCAACCCTCGTCAACTTAATACCAGACTACATATTTCTTCACTGTATTTATTACTCTGTATTGTTGGTATTCGTCAATCAAAAGGCAAAGCAAACTATGTGTCTAGCAAACAATTTAATAGTTTATTAGAACAAACTGAACCCGCTTTACAAAAAGTTTATATTGCTCGCGGCACTAAAAAAGAAAGAATCCCTGAGCTTATTAAAAATAATTACCAACAAGTAAAACAACTAATTACTACTTATTGTAGTTATACTAAAAAATATAATGGTGATCCAACCTTACCTATACAAGCATGGTTTGAAGAGAAAAGTCGCATTAACTTATCTGCCCAACCCTATATTTTCAGAAATTTAAGTGAACATGCAATTGACGAAACAGAAATACAGTTACTACGAGATTTATGCCGCCCTAAAAAACACACTAAATTACTTGAAAAAATTAGAGATAAAACAGAAACATTTATGGGACTTATCAACCAGTCTAAACGATCTGCTTTACAACAACAGGGTCATGAAATATTAGACTATCACTATATTGAGAAATACTTATCTGCTTTCCTATTAATTTTCGGCTTAATTATCATTAAGGAATCTAACGGTAATGCTAGTTATATGCAAGGTATTGAATACCAAGCCTTAAAAAATAAAGCCTCAACAATCATCAAATCGATGATTTTAAATAGCCGTCATTTAGGTGTAGAGTCATTAGATCAAAAACAAATTGAAGAATTGATAGGTTTTATGGATAAACAATTACCCTCTGTAGAAATGGCCTGTTTAGATTATTTCAAAGCAGCCCAAGGACAAATGCAAACACCTGAAATATACCTTCTGGAATGGTTTAAAACAACCACTAATACTAGTTTAGTAGGCAAAACTAATCTACCCTTTACACTAAATCAATATGTGCAACAAATTCTATCCATAGAATCAAAAGAGCAAGAAGATTAACTTAAAAAGTGGAGTATTGAAAAAGAGACAAACTAGCGATAACAAACAAAGTATCGCTAGTTTTTTTAGATTAGAACTATAACTTTATTTCCACATAAGCTTCATCACGAAGCTGTTGTAGCCAAATTTGTAATTCTTGATCATATTTACGACCATAAAGAATATTCATGGCTTGTTGTTTGCGATATTCAGCGCTGTTATCTGTAGAACGACGGCCTTCTACTTGTAGAATATGCCATCCATAACGACTTTTAAATGGTTGTGATATTTGGCCTACAGGCAACTCATCCATTACCTTACGAAACTCAGGCACTAACGTACTAGGATCAATCCAATTTAAGCTACCACCACGGTGTGCCGAACCAGGATCATCTGAGAAGCTTTTAGCTAATTGAGCAAAATCCTCTCCAGCCATAATACGTTGATATAAACGATCAGCTAATTTTTTAGTATCTTCTTCACTGCGTATTTGACTTGGCTTTAATAAAATATGGCGAACACTGGTTTCATCTTGTAAATGGGCTGTTCCACCTCTTTTATCCATTACCTTTAAGATAATTAAACCACCTGGTGTACTTACAGGCTGTGTAAAATCCCCTACTTTCAAACCATGTATTAACTGGTCAAATGGTGGTGGTAATTGTGCTGCTTGACGCCAACCAATTTCTCCGCCCTCTAGCGCTTTATCACCACTAGAACTAGTCATTGCTAATTTAGCAAAATCAGCACCATTTTCTAACTGTCTATAAATGTCAGTAGCTTTCTGTTCTGCTTTTTGGATTTCAGCATAAGAACTTCCCTGAGATACAGGAACTAAAATACTGGCTAAATAATACTCTTCTGATAATTGAGCTTTACCTATTTCAGAATTTAAAAAGTTTTTAACTTCCTGATCAGTAATACGAATTTTTTCACCAATCACGCGTTGTCTAACACGATTAATAAGAATTTCTCGACGAATCTGATCTCTTAATGCAGTTAATGATAAACCTTCATTTTGTAAAACCTTTTTAAACTGATCCATGTTTAAGTTATTACGCTTTGCCACATCAGCAACTGCTTGATTAACTTCATCATCATCTGCTGTAATACCATAGCGATTAGCTAATTGAATCTGTAAATCTTCAACAATCAACCTATCCAATACTTGTTTTACTAAAACATCCTGTGGTGGCAAATCACCACCACGCTTAGATACAGTCTGAACAACTTCTTCCACCCTGCTATCTAATTGACTTTTCATGATGACATCATCATCAACAATAGCAATTACACGGTCTAAACTTTTTACTTGTGCAGAAGCGAACCCAGAAAAAACTAATAATACTGAGAATAATACTAGCCAAAAATTAGAAACTTTGATCTTCACGTTTACGATAACCCTCAATACCTTTATCTAGGAAACCATTAGCGCCACTGCCATAGACATTGCCTAAACCTTTAAACACGATTTGGAAGAAAATGCCTCGATCAGATGTACTATTGGTACGACTTAGAATACTCTCATCATATTTTTGCCAATAACGTCCCACTACACGGAACTGCCAACAACAACTATCATACTCAATACCACCAAATGAATCTAAAGTACGGTTACGGTTATAGTCATATTGCCAGCGTCCAATTAAACTCCAGCGAGGAATAATTGGCCAGATAAAAGATGTATCAGCTTGTTTAATCTTATAATAATCTTTAATAGTGTCAGTTCGCCAAGCACCATATTGATAATAATGACGAGTCATATCACCAGACTGCTGCCATCTACTTGTCCACCAATTATAAGCTACATTATCATCACGATAACGGAAACCTATATTAAATATCTTATTAAGATTACTTTCTGGTTGATAATGTAACATCACACTACCAGACTCTGTCTTACTGTCTTCAGGACTCCAGTTATAATCTGCTGATAATCGCCAATCACGATTGAAACGATATAGATATTGTAAGGCAATGGGTGAGGTATCATTAGTAGCTAGGTTTCTTTGACGCCAATCGATACCCGGCATCTGTACTTTACGATCTTGGAAATAATACGCCTGACCGACACTGACTCGTTGCCGCTCAAAACCATTATCCTCTAACAAACGACTTGTTAAACCCACAGAAACTTGGTTGGTATCACCAATTCGATCACGACCAGAGAAACGATTTGTTCTAAATAAACTATCATAGCCAAATGGAGTTTCTGATGTATCAAAAATCGGAATATCATTTTGTTTTTCATAAGGCACATATAAGTACATAGCACGTGGTTCTAAAGTTTGTTTAAAATTAGTACCAAACCAATTTACCTTACGATCAAAATATAAACCTGAATCTATTTTGTAAGCTGCTACACCACGGTCAACGCTGCTCTTAAAGCGTTGTCCTTCCATAATCATTTGCTGTTTACCTTTATGATCTAAATCTAAGTCATAGTTGGTATACATATATTGTACAGATGGCGTAATATAGCCCCATGATGATCTAAGCGGTAAGCTAACTTCAGGTGCCACATAAGCACGATTACCATTTGCCCTCATCAATCCTTGAATTAAATAATCTGGATGATAAGTCATATATTGCAAATCAGGATCGGATTGATAGTTAAAATTATTATAGGTTTTATTTTCTAAATCACGATCAAAACGTACATACTCGGCATCATAATTAAAGTTTAAACCACCTGGAGTAAAGGGTAACTTACCCGTTAACGTTAACTGAGGTAAACGATCATAACCCGTAATGCTACTTACTGTAGCCATTTGGTAAGCATGCACATTAATAGCGGCTGTAAAACTATCACCACGATAAGACAATTTACCCTTTTGATTTACATAAGTTCGGCTATCTACACCATTACTATTAATATCTAAATCTTCAAAATAGAAAGGATCACTAAGGCGAGTAAAGTCTACCTCTGCTAACCAGCGTGAATTCATGCCTGTCGTATTTTTCCAACTGTACATCCAGCGATTACGCGTATCTTCACCATAAACTTTACGATCTTCATCAATATCACCGTTATCATTTAAATAAGCAGCAGCAAATTGCCCCTGACTATTTTCTGTTAAATAACGGAATTCACCCTCCATTAATAAACCACGTTTGGTCATTAACTGAGGATAAAGGGTAAAGTCATAATTAGGTGCTAAATTAACATAATAAGGTGCTAATAAAGTAAAACCATTATCGCCACTGGAGCTAAAGCTAGGCATTAAGAAACCAGTTTGACGACGTTTATCAATAGGGAATGAAATATAAGGTGAATACATCACAGGGATATCTTTCACCCTTAAAGTAGCATTAGTGGCTGTACCACGACCTGTATCACGATTTAAGACAACATTATTACCACGTATTGTCCAAGTGTTATCACTTGGTTCACAACGTGTAAAAGTACCATCTTTTAAGCGAATTAGACCATCAGAACTACGCTTGATATAACGAGCATTACCACGATAATGAGTTTGATGTACTACAAACTCAGCATTTTCAACCTGTGCTTCACCTTCTGATAACTTAACTTCAGCACTATCACCAACAACCAATGCACCTACATCACGTAACTTAACATTACCTGATAAAGTACCGATGTTATCAAGACGTGATAAATCTGCTTGATCTGCTTCTATTTGTAAAGAGCCTTGTTGTAAAACTACATCTCCTGCCAAAGTACCCACTTGGTTTTCTTGATTATAACGTGAGGTATTA
>JBEBWU010000208.1:0-4963 GCA_040391985.1 Entomomonas sp.
GTTCGCCTTATTTCTTTTGCAGTACATTGGATTAAAGCTGAAATACATGAATTTATTTTAAAGAATTGGCGTATTGTTAAAATTGCCACAACCAAGGCTCAACGTAAGCTATTCTTTAATTTACGTAGTAAAAAGAAACGTTTAAATTGGTTAAATAATGAAGAAGTAGCTAGTGTTGCCAATGATTTAGGCGTAGATGCAAAAGATATTCGCGAAATGGAAAGTCGTCTCACTGGGTCTGACATGGCATTTGACCCTGCTACTGATGAAGATGATGAAACAGCTATCTATGCACCTGCTGCGTATTTAGAAGATAACCGTTACAATCCTGCTACTCAGCTAGAAGATGCAGATTGGAGTGATAGTTCTTCTAATAATCTACATGAAGCATTAGAGAAACTAGACGAGCGTAGTAAAGATATTTTACAACAACGTTGGTTATCTGATGATAAAGCTACTTTGCATGATTTAGCAGCAAAATACAATGTATCAGCAGAACGTATTCGCCAGCTAGAAAAAAATGCAATGGATAAATTAAAGCGCCATATTATTGCTGCTTAATTTTACAAAACATATATAAAGCGTACTAAATTTTGATATTTAGTACGTTTTTTTATTGTTTCTCGTTATATAATTGCTGTAATTACTTTACCTTAATAACGGAGTAACAAAGTGTTTGAATCCACTGTGTTATTGGCTTACTTAGCAGCTTGCTTATTAGTTGTTATTGTACCTGGTCCAGATAATATCTTAGCTATCAGCAGAGGTTTAAGCCAAGGTAATAAAGCTGCGATTCTTTCATCCATCGGTGCAGGCTCAGGCATCTTAATCCATACATTAATGGCCACATTAGGCTTATCTGTTATTATTCAAACTTCAGAGTTAGCATTTTGGATTATTAAAATCATTGGTGCATTCTATTTAATCTATCTAGGTTATAAAGCAATTTCCTCAAGAAACCTTATTAGTTTTCTGCCTACTGCACAGTTACCCTTAAAGAAGGTATTTATTATTGGTACGCTATCTAATGTACTTAATCCAAAACCAGGCTTATTTATATTAGCCTTTGTTCCTCAATTCGTGGACGCATCAAAAGGTTCTATAAGCTTACAAATGCTAATTTATGGCATTATCTTTGCTGTTATGACAGCAATTATCTTTTCTATTTTAGGTTGTTTTGCATCACAGCTTGCCTCTTGGCTGAAACAACATAACAAGGTAATTAAAGGATTAAATATAAGTGCAGGACTTACCTTAATTATTGCTGGCTTATCAATATTAATGCTTAAACCTAAAAATACATAATAATAGTATAATGCTGAGTAAGCACCTTATTTATCGACACTTATAGCCAGTGAAGCGAAATATTTTAAAATTAATACTTGCCCTAAAATAGCTTATAGCGTATAGTTTGCGCCTGCAATTTGACACTTGCTTTGTTTTATAAGTGCGCTCGTAGCTCAGCTGGATAGAGTACTCGGCTACGAACCGAGCGGTCAGAGGTTCGAATCCTCTCGAGCGCGCCAGAATACTAAAAACCTGCACTAGCAGGTTTTTTTTTAAAGTCTAATTTAAGAAACTTTAATTATCTTTCTACTAAATTTGTGGAGAACAACTGCCAATAGGCTTAGCCTAAAGCATTTTCATACTATGGACATACACTGTTGCTATAATAGTCGCTTAGCGATTAAATAATTCCCATGATGAGCCTTCAAACCATCTGGGAATGGAGGCTGTAATGATTGAAACCGAAACAAAACCGCAAGAATCTCTACAAGATCGCTTTGATCAAATTCAAACCCTACTTCGCCAATACAATAAAGAAAAACAACAGGCCGAAGAAAACGATTTACCTTTAACAGCAAGTTATACTGAACTACAACAAAAACTAGAAGAATTACACTGGGCAGATATAGCAGACCTACTAGAGTCATTACCATTAGATGACCGTTTATTACTATGGCAATTAGTAAAGTCAGATCGTGATGGTGATATTCTTTTAGAAGTTTCTGATGCTGTTCGTGAAACATTATTGGCAGACATGGATGACCATGAGATCATCGCTGCTGCTAAGGACATGGATGCTGATGAATTAGCAGACCTTGCCCCTGAATTATCTAATGATGTTTTACAAGAGTTAATGAGCTCATTAGATACCCAAGAACGTGAACGCTTACAATCAGCTCTTTCCTATGAAGAAGATCAAGTCGGTGCATTAATGGACTTTGAGATTCTTAGTATTCGTGATGATGTAACCCTTGAAACAGTACTACGTTATTTACGCCGCTTTAAAGAGTTTCCAGATCATACTGATAAAATCTTTGTGGTTAATTCAGAAGCTATTCTAAAAGGCGTACTGCCTATTAAAAATCTGCTATTAAACGATCCTGATGTCTTAGTAGCAGAAGTAATGTCTGATGACCCTGTAACCTTTCACCCTGATGAAGATGCTTATGAAGCAGCTCAAGCATTTGAACGGTATGACCTTATTTCTGCACCTGTAGTAGATAAAAATAACAAACTGGTAGGTCGTTTGACCATTGATGAAATGGTTGACTTAATTCGTGAAGAAACCGAAACCGAAATGTTAAATATGGCAGGTTTACGGGAAGAAGAAGATATTTTCGCCTCAGTTTGGCGCTCAGTTCGTAACCGTTGGGCATGGCTAGCAGTTAATCTAGTCACTGCATTTATTGCTTCACGTGTTATTGGTTTATTTGATGGCACCATTGAAAAACTAGTGGCTTTAGCTGCCTTAATGCCTATTGTAGCAGGGATTGGTGGTAACTCAGGCAACCAAACAATTACTATGATTGTAAGAGCAATGGCACTCGATCAAATTACTACAGCTAATACCTTTAGATTATTAGGCAAAGAAATAGGTGTTTCCTTTATCAATGGTGTGATTTGGGGTAGTGTTATTGGCCTCGTTGCCTACTATCTATATGGCAGCTGGTCATTAGGCCTTGTGATGATGTCTGCCATGACACTTAATCTACTACTTGCTGCATGTATGGGAGTAATTATCCCGATGACAATGGTCAAATGCGGCAGAGATCCAGCCCTTGGCTCTAGTGTTTTAATTACAGCAATGACAGACAGTGGTGGTTTCTTTATCTTTTTAGGACTGGCTTACTTATTTATTAGCTTTGGTATTATGCCCGTTACAGGTTAATTTCTAACCTGTAACTGCTTGATATAGCATATAGAAAGTTGCATATAATCAACTTATTTTTTAGGCATTTGCTTTTCCAACTCAGCTGCTTCATCTGATAATATTTGAAAAGCCCTACCATCCATAAGCATTTGTACAATAGAATTATCAGAATCATCTGTTGTAAGCTCATATGAAGCTTTTTTAGGAAATAAAGGACAAGACTTATTCTCTACTTCACTAGGATCACACCAGCGAAGAAAGTTATTGTTATATTCTGCAGTGGTAGGTTTACCATATTTTTTAATAATATTATTTTTGAATTTATTCATTTCCGCTTTATCAGCTACTTTCTTAGAGAATATTACTCCTAGAACAATTTTCTGTTGTGGATTATTTACATCCTTCCAAACCGAAAAAATGTAATTTCCTGTTTCATGGTGAACTGTATAACTCTGTCTTCTCAAACTTACAAGTTTTTCTTGTTGCCGTTGATATTGATTAAGTTTGGATAAATCATTAGTAAACTTTATATCATCCCTAGTAATTCCTAAATTACTAATAATTGTTTTAATAGCTTGTGCTTCTGTCATACCCAACTTTATACCTGCAATATCAAAAGTAGCAGGGTTTTGTCCCATGTTAATAAGTACTTCTGATTGAGTACTATTCATTGAACATGGTTGTTGCGAATAAACCATTTTGCCATTCTCAACACATTTATAAACTTGGCTAAATCCAACCAAAGGCAATAATAGAGTGAAAATCAAAAATAACTGTCTCACAACAGTAACTCCTGTAAAATAAACCAGATAACGAATTATTCTATACTTAACAATATTAAATATAACTTAAGATTTACCTAATAAAATTAAAATATTATGTGAAACTTTAAATATTGACCGATAATTTATAATATTAACCAAATAAGAATTTACCTTAATAAATCACTGGGCTTTATTACAATGACTCAAAAAATACCCAAACTATCACAAATCCCTATTCTTGATCTCTTTAATGTTTATGATCAACGATACGCAGGGGCAGACTTTCACTATGAGTCACACCGTAGTTTCTCTCAGTTTTTTAGTCGTAATGTAGCTATTCACCGTCATGATCGCCTTTTTCAAATTCATTACTTACTTAATGGTATGGTGCATGTTCAACTAGATGATTTGTTCTATCGTTTAGAAGGACCTATGATCTTCTTTACACCACCTGGCATACCCCATGCATTTACTAGTGATAAAGATACAGAAGGGCATGTTATAACCGTTAGGCAACAATACGCTTGGCAACTGTTTAATAATCGCCCTGATTACAACAACCTAAGCTTTAATCTTAGAAAACCTTTATGTATTGATTTAGCCAATCCACAAATGGATTTAGCAGAGGATGCTAAACAATTAAATACATTATTTGAAATAGCAGCTAATGAGTTTAAAAACAATAAACCAAATTACCAGCTCACAATGCCTGCCCTTATTCAATTAATATTTATTACCCTATTTCGTTTTACTGATAGTAATCATCCTAACTACACTGTTCAACGACAAGATTTACAACTATTTTATCGGTTTAATGAGTTACTAGAAAAACACTATAAAGAACACTGGCAACTTACCCAGTATGCTAATGAATTAGGGATGACTACTGCTCGCCTCCACTTAATCTGTCAACGTATGGCAGGCATTAGCCCTAAACAACTAATAGTAGAACGATTACTACAAGAAGCAAAACGTTTACTGATTCACAGCCAACTTACTGCTAATGAAATTTGCTTTACATTGGGATTTAAAGATCCTTCTT
>JBEBWU010000209.1:0-4962 GCA_040391985.1 Entomomonas sp.
GTATTGGATCTGACGCACTCTCTAAAAATATTCTAGACTCTATTATTGAAATTACTCATAACTGTGAAATAGAATCTTGTGCAGAAGGTGTAGAAACTGAAGAGCAAGCTAATTATCTAAGAGATAAAGGTGTTACTTATCTACAAGGTTATTTTTTCTCGCCCCCTATTCCTATCAAAGACTTTATTAAAAGTGAATATTTTAAAAATCAACTCAACCTATAACCTATCTATCCATTAAAAATTATAAATAAGTATTTTTCTCAATAAACATAGAGATAGAACAAAGAATTAACTATTAAATTCAAATACTATTTGCCATCACCACTTTAAGTGAAGGTAATTAGCATGGAGCTTTCAAGAAGAAAAAGTTTTGCTATTTTACGAAAGCTATACCCCTTTATAACAGCTCTTTTTACTGGACTGATAGGGTATACAGGTATTTTTTTATACGCAAAATATCAAGGCCGCGCATTTTCAACACAAACCAATTACATGGCTATTAGTCAAATAGATGAAATAATGGCATCTATTTACACTATTGCAACAGCTACCCTACCTCTTACAGAAATAGACTGTAAAACTACTCATCCACTATTAATGGCAATTGTCAAAAACAACCCTGAAATCAAATCTATTGATTTAATAAAAAACAAACAATTTTTTTGCTCATCAGATACTCAATTTGTTGCTAAACAGTACTTTAATAATCGTGATCAAGTACCTAAAGTCTCTTATATTTTATTTAACCAAGTTTTTGATATGCCCTATCCCAACAATAATAAGGAAAGCAATGCGGTTATTATGGTTATAGATGATCAAGAAATTAAAGATATTCTTGAGCCCCGTATCGATACACAGCTAGTTAGTTTAAAACTAGACAATACCAATATTACTCATCAAGGTGTTACTCCCTCTACAAAAAATTATTATACGGTTACTACTCACTCCCTTGGACAATTACCCTATAAAGTAGAAACTTCCTATATTAGCCCTCCAACCATAGGTGTATTATTTTATTACTATGGTAACCCTTTCCTTATTGTCACTTTATTAACATTCATTTGTTATTTTTTTACGCGCTGGGTAATAAAAAATATATCTGGATCCTATCATGAGTTACATATGGCGATCCAAGATGAAAAAATAAAGGCTTATATTCAACCACTCTTTAGCGCAGAAGATTATAAAATAATAGGCGTAGAAGTTTTATCGCGTTGGCATGACTCTAATTCAACTATTATTATGCCTGACACTTTTATACCTCTTGCCGAGAAAACTGGGCTTATTATTCCAATGACCCAGTTAATCATGAAGGAGGTAGCCACCACCTTAGCACCTTATGCAAAAAAACTACCTGAGAATTTTCATATTGGGTTTAACATTTCACGTTTTCACTGCCAAGATTTAGAATTTGTAAATGACTGTAGAAGGTTCTTTAAACATTTAAGAACGAATAAACCAACCTTAGTCATAGAAGTAACTGAGCGAGAGCTGATTGAAGTAAATACTACTACTAAACTATTATTTAAAGAACTTCATACATTAAACGCTAAAATTGCTTTAGATGATTTTGGTATAGGCAACTCAAATCTAAGCTATTTATATGATTTTTCGATAGATTATTTAAAAATAGATAAAAGCTTTGTATCACGTATTGGATCAGACGCTCTTTCAAAAAATATATTAGATAGTATTATAGAAATAGCCCATAACTGTAAATTAGAATCTTTCGCTGAAGGCATTGAAACAGAGGAACAAGCTAATTATTTAAAAGAAAAAGGGGTACGTTTCCTACAAGGATACTTATTGGCAAAGCCTATGCCCATTAATGAATTTATTAACACAAAGCATTTTCAGCAATTAATTACCTCTTCATTATAAGAAAATCCAAGGGAAACAGATTAAGCAATTCTTTAATTCATACTTTTCTGAACAATAGCTAACAAAAGTTATGAATCACAAAACATATAGTGAACTACATCACACTTAAAGGAACTGACAATAAAAAACATAGACTAAAGTATAGTATATTCAAATTGCGACTTAACTTGCTAATTTTCTTTGAATATTTCAATTAAGTCAGCCGTAATTATCGGAGTATTATCCTAATGTATTATACAAAGTTTGTTAGAACACCTTCTAGTGCTCTATTGTATCCTCTTTTATTACTTGCAGTTGCAAATCCAGCATTTGCAAGGTTGGCTAATCAAATATCACAAGATGAAGTTGTTACTCATCCAGGGGTATATGCCTTTAACCATGACTATATTAATGCCACCATTCAAGATGGCGGACAACTAGTATTACTCCCTGGTTGTAATAATAGTAACTGTGATCCTGATGGTAATGAATATTTTTATGCCACAGCGGAAGGTGCTACAGTCACTGGAGCTGGTAGTGAGCTAAGAGTTGGAGGTACAGCAAACAACACCACTGTAGAAAATGGTGGTACTGTAATGGTTGGTCAAGCAGGCTTTGGTGCTGTAGTGACTGACTCAATGCGTTGGGATACCTTTCCTGCCGAACTTACTAATACCACTGTAAAAAACGGTGGTACAGAAAAGGTATTGGCTGGAGGCACATCTACGGGTTCTATAATTGAAACAGGTGGCAAACAATACGTTTATTTAGAAACAGGCAATGCCAATACCAATGAAACTAAAGCGGGTACAGCCATAGATGCTATTATAAACGGTGGTCAACAAAACGTTTATGGCACTGGAGCTAAAGCCATTGGCTCAATTATTAATGATGGCGGTTCTCAATATATTTACAACGCAAATTACGCCACTCAAAATGGTGGTGGCTATGCTGAAAACACCACTATTAATAATGGCATGCAGTCTGTTTATGGTGTGGATTCACATGCTCATAAGACAACAATTAATACCCAAGGCGTACAATACGTCTATGCTAACGGACTAGTCACTGATACAACCATTGATGGTGGTATACAACGGGTTTATGCTAATGGCAATGGTGCTGGTAAAGCAGAAAATACTACGTTAAACAGTGGTAGCCAATATGTTTATAGCAATGGACTAGTTACTGATACCACTGTTAATGGTGGCACACAACAAGTCTATAGTAGTGGCCAAGCTATCAATACTACTGTAAACAATGGTGGTGCACAGAAAATACAAAATGCTGGCTCTATAGCTACTAACAACATTATTAATAATGGTGGTTCCCAACAAGTTTGGGGAAGTGGGCAAGCCATTAATAATACTATTAATGCAGGTGCTTCACAGATTGTGAATAGTGCAGGCATTATTAAAGATAGTACAGTAAATGGTGGTTACACTAGTATATATGATGGTGGTATATCACAAGGTACTTTAGATATTTCTAATAATGGTACATTAGCAATACAAAGCTCTGCTAGCCAAACCTCTAACATTGCCAATGCAACTATCGACGGTCAAAGTAATTTAAAATTAATTGCTAACGCTGCTTTATCAGGATCAGGTAATAGCTTTGTTAATATTACTAACCTAGAAAACAATGGTGTTGCTTCATTTGGTGCCGCACAACTAGGTACTAATATTCCTGTGAATAGTTTTGATCCTGTTACCTTAAATGTAAACAGTTTAAAAGGTAATGGTATCTATGCTATGCAAGCTGATATTGGTAACCAAATCGGTGACCTAATTAAAGTAAATCAATTAGATGCTAACAGTAATAATCAACTATTTATTGCTAATAATGGTGCATCTACTGCTCAAGTGACAGATAAACTGACTGTAGTAGAAACTAACAGCGGTGGCAATGCCAACCAATTCAGATTATACAGCCGAGTTGAACAAGGTGGTTACGAGTTTGGTTTACGTCAAGAAGGCAATAACTGGGTACTTTGTGCAGATGCCAACTGTAATAGAGGACCTGTTAACCCTGGTGGTGGCGGTAGTACATTTACTACTACAGCACAAGCTGCAGGTAACTTTATGAATACCAGTTATCTAATGAGCTATATTAATACACAAAACCTTATGCAACGTATGGGCGACTTACGTAATACAGAAACCACTAAAGATGTTGATGTGTGGATGCGTGGTTTTGCTGGTAAATTAAACTCATTCGATGGCAATCTTGGTGGCTTCAATATGAACTATCGTGGTACACAAATAGGTGCAGATAAAATACTTAACCTTTCAGCAGGAGCTATGCGTGTAGGTGTAGCAGCTGGTTATACTGATGCTAATCCTAATTACCGCGGTGGTAATGGTGGAGTACGTAGCTATAACTTTGGGTTATATGGTACCTACATTACAGAAAATGATTTCTATGTGGACACCCTCTTAAAATACGACCATATTAAAAATAACTTTAGTGTTAAAGATACTCAAAATAACAAAGTATCTGGACATGCTAGCAGTAATGGTTATGGTTTATCAGTAGAGGCTGGCAAACGTTTCTTTATTCAAAACCCAAATGATGGTTTGTATTTAGAACCGCAAGTACAGTTAAGTTATATGCATCAACAAGGTGATACTGTCCATGCATCTAATGGCTTAAATGTAAAACTAAGCGACTATGATTCAACCTTAGGTAGAGTAAGTACAGCGGTAGGTTATCAAATCAAAAATACAGCTAACCCTATTAATGTTTACCTTAAAACAGGTTATGTAAGAGAGTTTACAGGTGACAATATCAATTACCGTTTAAATAACAGTAAAGAGAAACATAGCTTTAAAGGTAACTTTTGGGATAACGAGTTGGGTGTAAGTATGACCATTAATAAACAACATACTATTCATGCTGATTTGAACTATGCCAATGGTAACCGTTTTGATAAACAACAAATCAATGTAGGCTATCGATACACTTTCTAATCAACCATTTTTATCACTCTTTAGGGTACAAATTTGTACCCTTTTTTTTGCCAACTATTTATTAGAGTTTCTAATAACAGATTGCTATAATCTAGCCAATTTTAAAAATAACTTATTAACAGTAATGG
>JBEBWU010000210.1:0-4951 GCA_040391985.1 Entomomonas sp.
TAGTTCGATATAGTAAACAGAATGACCGCCAAGATAGGCAATGTCATACACTTTACCTGTAGTCCAGTTATAGTCTGGATGTTCAATTTCAGGTTTTTGATGGCTAATCAATACTTTTTCAGGGCGTATTGCATAGGTAACTTTTTTATCTTCAGCACGACTGCTGATACCATGGCCTATATAAATAGGGTTTGGTAACTGTGGGCAAATAATTAGAGCATGGTTGCTGGCATCTTCAACTATTTCACCTTCAAACATATTTACGTTGCCAATAAATTCACACACTAAACGAGTAGCAGGTGTTTCGTAAATATCCATAGGGCTACCAATTTGTTCAATGGTGCCTTGGTTCATAATGGCAATACGTTGTGCCATGGTCATGGCTTCTTCTTGGTCATGGGTAACCATTACGCAGGTTACACCTACACTCTCAATAATCTCTACTAGCTCTAATTGCATTTGTGAGCGTAGTTTTTTATCAAGGGCACCCATAGGTTCGTCTAATAACAATAGCTTAGGACGTTTAGCTAATGAGCGAGCTAATGCTACACGTTGTCTTTGACCACCTGATAGTTGATGAGGTTTACGGTGTGCATATTGAGTCATATGCACTAGCTTTAACATTTGCTCAACTCGTTGTTTAATTTGGTCTTTTGGTAACTTGTCTTGTTTTAAACCAAAGGCAATATTTTGTTCAACAGTCATATGCGGAAATAGGGCATAAGATTGGAACATCATATTAATAGGGCGTTCATAAGGTGGTAACTTGGTAATATCTTGACCATCTAAGAAAATACGACCTTCTGTAGGTGTTTCAAAACCTGCGAGCATTCGTAATAGTGTGGATTTTCCCGAACCAGAACCACCTAATAAAGCAAAAATTTCACCACGATTAATGGTAAGGCTTACATTATCAACAGCAATAGTCCCATCAAACGATTTGGTCACTCGATCAATCTTGACCAGTTCCTGTTTAGGCGTTTGGGTACCTGTCATGGCCTTTTTGAAAGCACTAGATGCAATAGCCATTACTTTGAATCTCCACACTAATATTAAAATGACAAAGAGTAATAAGTTAATACAACTTATTACTCTCTTTGTGTACTAGGAACTAGTTAGGTTTATTTACTAGTTTTAACTTTTGTCCAACTACTTACCATTGCACGTTGTGTTTTCAATGGTAGTAATGGGAAAGTATAAATTTTTTCCATTACTGCTTCAGTTGGATAAATACCAGGATCAGTACGGATATCTTCTGCTACTAAAGGCGTTGCTGCACTATTAGCATTGGGGAAACGTACATAGTTAGTGATTTCTGCTGCAATTTCAGGTTGCATAATAAAGTTGATAAACTTATGAGCAGCATCTGGGTTTGGTGCATCTTTAGGGATAGCCATCATATCAAAGAAGCTAGCAGCACCTTCTTTAGGAATGTTGTATTGAATATTGACACCATTTTTTGCTTCTTTGGCGCGTACTTTACTTTGCTGTAAGTCACCTGAATAGCCTACAGATACACAGATATTACCATTAGCTAGATCTAAAATATTTTTAGAAGAATGGAAATAAGCTACATAAGGACGAATTTTCAAGAATAACTCTTGGGCATCTTTAATGTGAGTTGTATCTGTAGCAGTTGGGTCATTGCCTAAGTATTTCATGGCAGCTGGTAACATTTCGGTAGGTGAGTCTAGGAATGCTACACCACAAGATTTTAGTTTTTTCATGTTTTCGACATTGAATACTAAATCCCAAGAATCAGTAGGTGCATTATCACCTAATGCTGCTTTTACTTTATCAACATTATAAGCAATACCAATAGTACCCCACATGTAAGGCACAGCATATTTATTTTCTGGATCATTAACCTCTAGTGCTTTCATTAGAGTAGGGTTTAAATTTTTCCAGTTAGGTAATTTAGCTTTATCTAATGGTTGGTATAGACCTGCTTTAATTTGTTTTGCTAAGAAGGCATTAGAAGGCACAACAATGTCATAGCCAGAGTTACCAGCAATTAATTTAGCTTCTACAATTTCGTTGTTATCAAATACATCATAAACAACTTTGATGCCTGTTTGTTTTTCAAACTTGCTGATAGTGTCTGGAGCAATATAGTCAGACCAGTTATACACATGCAATACATCATCAGCAGCATAGGCCATACCTGTAGCTACAATAGTAATAGAAGTGGCGAGAAGTGTTTTTTTTAAAAATTTCATCATGGCTAATTCCCCAATAAAGATAAAATTGCCTGCCAATAGTTACACTTAGTAGGTATTACTAAGTAGCTTATTAATGTGTAGTTACTTCCAAGAAATAATCGGCACATTATAGTTTTTCTTTACACACAACACTAGAAAATTCTTATTGTGAAACACTTTTATTTTGCTTTAGCATCTTGCCAAGTTAAATCTAAACATTTCACTGCTTTTTCAATTAATTCATCAACTTCAGCTTTAGTAATAACAAGTGGTGGCGCAATAATCATAGTGTCGCCTACAGCACGCATAACAAGGCCATTGTTAAAGCAATGTTCACGACACATCATACCTGTATTGCCACCTGCAAAACGTTCTGCTGTTTGTTTATCCTTAACCAATTCTAATGCACCAACCATGCCAAGTGCTCTTGCTTCTCCTACCAATGGGTGATCTGCAAGTTGAGTCCATTTCTCTAATAGATAGGGAGCTGTATCACGTTTAACTAGCTCTAAAATATTTTCATTTTTAAGAATATTGATATTTTCTAAGGCAACTGCTGCTGAAGCAGGGTGTCCTGAGTAGGTATAGCCATGATAGAACTCACCACCTTGATTCAGTACCTCAACAATTTCATCACGTACAATAACACCACCCATTGGTAAATAACCAGAAGTTAAACCTTTAGCAATAGGCATTAAATCAGGTTGATTACCATAGTATTGACTACCAAACCATTCACCCGTACGACCGAAACCACAAATTACTTCATCGGCTACAAATAATATATCGTATTTATTAAGAATTTCCCTTACCTTTGGCCAGTAAGTGGTAGGTGGAATAATAACACCTCCAGCGCCTTGAATAGGTTCTGCAATAAAGGCTGCTATTTTTTCTACACCAATTTCTTGAATTTTTTGCTCTAATTGCTCAGCAGCCCAAATACCAAACTCTTCAGGTGACTTGGTACGATCACTGCCATACCAATAAGGTTGTTCTATATGCACTATGCCAGATAATACGCCACCTTGTTTATGCATTGCTGGCATACCACTGAGGCTAGCACCCGCTACGGTAGAACCATGGTAACCGTTAACTCTACTAATAATAATTTGTTTGTTGGGTTGTCCTTTGGTTGCCCAATAATGGCGCACCATACGCACCACAGTGTCGTTAGATTCTGAACCTGAACCTGTAAAAAATACATGATTCATTCCCTCAGGCGCTAGCTCAGTAATTGCTTTAGCTAGTTCAATAGCAGGGGGATGAGCCGTTTGGAAGAAAAGATTATAGTAGGGTAGTTCAAGCATTTGCTTATAAGCAGCTTCTGCTAACTCCTTGCGACCATAGCCTACGTTGACACACCAAAGCCCTGCCATGCCATCAAGAATTTTATTACCTTCTGTATCCCATAAATAAACCCCTTTGGCTTGTTTAATAATACGCGCGCCTTTAGCATTTAACTGCTGATAGTCAGTAAATGGGGGAAGTAAGTGCTCTCTTCCTAAGTCTTGTAATTGAGCGGTTTGAGAATTCTGTGTTGTCATTATTCGAGGCCTCAAGTTTGGATACAAAGAGAAGACCTAGCATATAGTGAGAAGCTAGTCTTTTGCAAGTAATTAAGACTTAAGAAGCATAAAGGATGCCATCTATAAACTATTATTGGCGTTTAACTAATTTAGTAAAGCTACCTGCTATTAGAGCAGCGGTATCGGTTAAGGCAATTAATGGGTCTAGCCCTGCAGGTACAGCCATGTAGCGCGCTTCCCAATGGGGATTAAATTTTTCTTTAAAGCGGCTTAAACCTTGGAAGTTATAGAATTGATTGCTACGCCTAAATACTAATGAACCCAAACGGTAAGCAATAGGTGCGCCTTTGCTAGGTTTTAATTCTGAAAGAGGATTTAGTCCTAAGCTAAATTGTTTAACACCTTGCTCTTTTAGCTCTATTGCTAGTGCAATAAGTAAATATTCCATAGTTAGTTTTGGTGCATCAGGGTGGATTTGCATTAAATCAAAAGCCACTAAATTTTTAGAATCGGTTTCTAGTAAATTAACAAAAGCAATAATCTCACCTTTAAAATCTACTGTAGCAATTCTAAAGTGTTGTAAGTAGTCTTCAGTTAGTTTACCAAGGGAAAAACCTCTTTCCTGCTCTTGTTTTTTTATAAGGGAAATATCAGTAAGAGTTTTGAGTTTTTCAAAAGGCAATTCGCCTTGATTATAAATTTTTAATGATAGGTTGTTACTGTGTGCGGTATGCCATATTTGTTGTAATTCTTGTTTATCTTCACTATTAATATCAAAACCAGTAAGGTCAATAATAGCTTCATCACCCAGTTTAATAACAGCTAAACCAATATCCATGTAATTTGATAGTGTTTCAGGTTGTACTTGATAGAAAACAGGGCGGACATTGTGTAAATCACAATAATCACGGAATTGCCAAATAAGCTCATTATGATGTTGTGGATTACCTATAGGGTCAAACAGAGCAACTAGGCTTCGACCATGACAGGCATACATAATAAAAGCATCCTGTTGCGAGTGAAATAAAATATCCTTATCCTTACTTAATACTAATCCACCATTAGGTTGTTGCGAGTTTTTAATGATGTTTTCAGCTAAAGCTAATTGTTCATCATCAGGTATTTGAATTTTAGGTGGGGATGTATGTAATAACCATGTTATAACTATAACACCTAATAAGGCACTACTACCTGTAATTGCTCTTAACCCTCTGCTAGCATTCG
>JBEBWU010000211.1:0-4936 GCA_040391985.1 Entomomonas sp.
TCAAAGGGAGAGTTCACCAAATTAGTTAAGGCTGATAACTGCTCTGTCATATTATCGCTGTTATTAAACTGATCTATACAAGCCGCTAGCACCTCTTTATCCTCTGTTAGCATTAAATAAGAGAGCGCCATATTTTGTAAACTACGACGAGCACTATGCTCTGCTAAAGAAGAATAAGCCGTTTGTTTGGAAATATCTCTATTAGTTTGATATCTGTTTAAAAACTGCCCTTTTAAGTTAACTGCCAATTGCTTACGAATAAACTGACGTGCTACATGAATAGCTTCTGGATCAGCCACTTCACTGATCTCTACTAAGTAGTTTTCAGCAGGCAGTGATAACATTTCTGCTACCATCGCTTGATCTAAAGAATCATCTGCCAGCAAGGTAGCATAAGCCTTCTCTAGTCCCTCATCTAAAGTTAAAGGATTACCTGCTTGGTAGTTAATTATTTGCTTTTGAATAGCTTCTACAGCCAAACGTTGACAAGCATCCCAACGATTAAAGCCATCGCTATCATATTGCATTAAAAACAATAGATCTTGTTTACTATAGGGAAAGGCCAATTGCACTGGGGCAGAAAAACCTCTTAATAATGAAGGTATTGGTTTTTCATTAATATTTTCAAAAGTAAAGGTTTGCTCTACTTCAGTTACAACCAATACTTTTTCTAGGGTAGTGGTTGTTTCACAAGCCAACTGTAATGGTAATGGTTTACCTTGTTTATCTAATAAACCCATTGCCACAGGAATAACAAACGGAGATTTTTCTTCCTGATTAGGTGTTGGTGGACAGAATTGTTTAAAGGTTAAACTATATTGTTTAGTAGTCGCATCATAGTTCTCAGAAACATCTAACTTAGGAGTACCTGCTTGACTATACCAACGTTTAAATTGGTTTAAATTAATATCATTAGCATCAGCTAATGCTTTTACAAAATCATCACAGGTAACTGCTTGTCCATCATGACGTTCAAAATATAAATCGGTTCCCTTTCTAAATCCTTCTTTACCTAATAAGGTATGGAGCATACGGACTACTTCTGCCCCCTTTTCATAAATGGTAACTGTATAGAAATTGGAAATCTCCATATAAGCATCTGGACGTATTGGATGTGCCATTGGCCCAGCATCCTCAGCAAACTGATGAGTACGTAAGAAAGCTACATCCTCAATACGTTTTACTGTTCGAGAATTCATATCAGCAGTAAATTCACTGTCTCTAAATACTGTAAAACCTTCTTTTAAAGACAGTTGAAACCAATCTCTACAGGTCACCCGATTACCTGACCAATTGTGGAAATACTCATGTGCAACCACACCTTCTACACGTTGATGAGCCATATCAGTAGCTGTTTCTGGACGAGCTAATACACAACTGGTATTAAAGATATTAAGCCCTTTATTCTCCATAGCGCCCATATTAAAATCGCTAACCGCTACAATCATAAAGATATCAAGGTCATACTCACGACCATAGACCTCTTCATCCCAGCGCATAGCATTTTTCAAACTGGTCATAGCATGGCTTACTTTGCCAATATTTTCAGGCTCTACATAAATACGTAAATCTACATCTCGATCATTCATCGTGGTAAATTTATCTTCTACACACCATAAATCACCAGCTACTAAAGCAAATAGATAGGCAGGCTTTTTAAAAGGATCTTGCCATGTTGCCCAATGGCGATCATCTTCTTCACCTTGTGCAGTCAAATTACCATTAGAAAGTAAAATAGGATAACGCTGTTGTTCTGCTTCAATTGTGGTTGTGAATTTACTCATTACATCAGGACGATCTAAATAATAAGTAATCTTTCTAAAACCTTCAGCTTCACACTGCGTACAGAACATCGTATTAGATTTATACAACCCTTCTAAAGCGGTGTTAGTTTCTGGATGAATACGTACCGTTGTTTTTAAAATGAATTTAGCTTTTGTTGGTTGTAATGTTAGGCTTTTATCATCTACTGTATAGCTATTGCTATTTAATACTACATTATCCATAGCTACAGTAAGTAACTCTAAGTCTTGTCCATCAAGTACTAATTCTGGCAACTCTTCTGTATCCTTACTAGCATTAAGCCGCATATGTAACTCGGTATGAACCATTGTAAAACTTTCAAACAATTCAAACTTAAGATGGGTCTCATCTATTAAGTAATCAGGTGCTTGATAATCTTTTAAATAAATAGTTTTTACTGAGTTACTCATTAAAAAACTCCTTCGTGGTGAAGCGAATAATAATAGTTGTGATTTTTAAAATTAACTTACTATTGTACAGAAACACTAACCTGATAAGCAGTGTATTTACGAATATTAATAACACCCGTATCTAAAATTAAATATTGGCCCTTTATTCCATCCAATTTGCCCTGTACAACCAATTGTTTATCTAAATTATGGCTGATTATTTTAGTAGGATATTGTTGAACAGGATAGTTTAATTCTGTAACCTGTTGATTTTCTATTGGCTGTATTGCTTGTATACCAAAAGTAGCTTGTAATTTAGCAATCATTTTATGGCTATTGGTTAAAATACGATCACGCTCAGCTAACAAATCCAAAGATTCTGCCTCACCTTTTAATAATTGCCGCCAATTAGTTTTATCAGCTACCTGTTCTCTTAATATATCTTCAATAAAACCAGATTGTTGACGGGTAGCTACACGAAAAATAGGTACTGCTTGTCTTGCACCTTGATCAATCCAACGAGTGGGTATTTGACTGGCTCGCGTAATACCTACTTTTAATCCTGATGAGTTAGCTAAATAGACAATATGATCAGTCATACAAAACTGATCACCCCACTCTGGTTCTCGGCAAGTCCCCTCAGCATAATGACATTTCTCAGGGCTCATAATACAAATATCACATTGCGCTAAGCTAATAAAACATTTGTAACAATAGCCTTGCCCATAGCTTTTTGGTGTTTTTACACCACAAGATTGGCAAAAAATATTACCCGTAAAATTAATTTGTATATTTTTACCTAAGTAATTATTCAGTAACAATTTATGTTCACCTAAACATAAATTATATTGCACAACTTTATCTTGAACATCAGCAGTAGACACCTGCATCTTTTGCAACTGCCCTTCTAGCACATTATTTACAGTCATTAGTGAGTTGTCTTACTTTTAATAATGATATTTTCATCATGGTGATGATCATCATCCTTATGGGACTTACAACCAGGCCCACCAATAAACCCTGTACGTTCGTCTTCTGGTAGATTCTTCAACTCCCACGCAATGATAGCTTGTAAGCAAGTCTCTCTTTGCTCTGCCGTTAATGGTTTACCATTAGGCCATTTACCTAATTCGACAGATTGCTTCAAATTCTGGTATATTTCTGGGGTGATTTTTTCTATCATTTCAACATAAGAAGTCATAAAAACTGTTCCCTAATTATATTTTGAACGGTTATATTATTTATTAGTCTATTATGAGCATGAAATTTTAACAAATATAATATAATATTTTGGAAACTTAATAATTAACGAAAATGTGATACTAACTAAATTATCCGAACTTAAACCAACTAAAAATCTTTAATAATCAAAAAATTAACTGTTTAATGAATAGATTAAACGAGAAGGAGATAACATGGCAGATCATAAAGCTACGCTAACCTTTGATGATGGTACTAATTTAGAGTTACCAGTACTTCAAGGGACCTTAGGCGCTAATGTGGTAGATGTAAGAAATCTTGCCTCTACTCATCACTTTACTTATGACCCCGGCTTTATGTCCACTGCCTCTTGTGAGTCAAAAATCACCTATATCGACGGTGATAAAGGTATTTTACTCTATCGAGGCTACCCCATTGAGCAACTAGCAGAATATTCTGACTATTTAGAGGTTTGTTACTTATTATTAAATGGTGAGTTACCAAACGCACAACAGAAGAAGCAATATGAAGATATTGTTCATAACCACACTATGGTACATGAACAAATGAAGAGCTTCTTAAACGGCTTCCGTCGTGATGCCCATCCGATGGCTGTGATGTGTGGTTTTGTAGGTGCTTTCTCTGCGTTCTATCATGACTCTTTAGATATTAACAACCCTATTCATCGTGAAATAGCTTCTAATCGTCTAGTATCTAAGATGCCTACTATTGCAGCAATGGCCTATAAATACTCAACTGGTCAGCCTATTATGTATCCAGACAATAGCCTAGACTATGCTTCTAACTTCTTACACATGATGTTTAGCAATCCATGTGAGAAAAAAGAAGTTAACCCAATCTTAGCTAAAGCAATGGATAAAATCTTTATCCTACATGCTGACCACGAACAAAACGCATCAACTTCAACCGTTCGTTTAGCTGGTTCTACAGGCGCTAATCCTTTTGCTTGTATTGCTGCTGGTATTGCTGCACTATGGGGACCTGCTCATGGTGGTGCTAACGAAGCAGTACTTACTATGTTAGAAGAAATTGGCAGTGTTAATAATATTGAAAAATATTTAGCCAAAGCCAAAGACAAAGATGATCCTTTTAAACTAATGGGTTTTGGTCATCGTGTTTATAAAAACTTCGATCCACGTGCTAAAGTGTTGAAAAAAGCCTGTGATGAAGTATTAAAAGAACTTGGTATCAATGACCCTCATTTAGAATTAGCGATGAGATTAGAAGAAATTGCACGTAATGATTCTTACTTTGTAGAACGTAATCTTTATCCAAACGTTGACTTCTACTCAGGCATTATCCTAAAAGCAATTGGTATCCCAACCAGCATGTTTACAGTAATCTTTGCTATTTCTAGAACTGTAGGTTGGATTGCACATTGGAAAGAAATGTTATCTGAACCTTATAAAATTAGCCGTCCACGCCAACTTTATACAGGTTACCCAGAGCGTGACTTTGTACCCGTAGATAAACGTAAATAATCTAATTATCTACTTAAAAGCCTGCTTAATCGCAGGCTTTTT
>JBEBWU010000212.1:0-4931 GCA_040391985.1 Entomomonas sp.
CAGTATAGGATTTAAACATGAACCCATTCTATAAAAATGGTTTACTGCAAACACTAGGTGGGCTTTGTGTACTTGTTGTGGTCATGGGTATTGGACGCTTTGCTTATACCGCCATGTTACCTTATATGATGGATAGCTATCAGTTCAATGAAAAAGTAGCAGGAACAATGGCTGCTTGTAACTATACTGGCTATCTAATTGGTGTAATGGCAATGTTTAAAGAAAAAGCAGGATTACGTCGTTATCTATTACTTGGCTTTTTTCTATGTTTTAGTTTCTTAACTACTTTAGCGATGGGACTAACAGAGCAAACTTACCTATGGAACATTATACGTTTTGTATCTGGTGTTGCTTCTGGTGCATGTTTTGTTTTATGTTCTGCTATTGTATTAGATACCTTAGCTACCATTAATAAACCTATACTTGCAGGTATCCTTTATAGTGGTGTGGGTGTAGGTATTGCACTGAGTGGTCTAAGCAGTCAACCTTTAGTAAATGCAATAGGTGTTGATGGTGCTTGGATAACCACTGCATTACTTTGTATTCCACTAATACTAATAGCACTAACCTATTTGCACCCAACTAAAAATTTTTCATTAAGCCTTCAAAATAACTCAACTACAACGAATCCACAAAAGGTACAGAGTAGTTATTATCTATTAATACTTATCTATTTTTTAGAAGGTTTTGGCTACATTATTGGTACTACATTCTTAGTAACCTTAGTAAAAACTACTACTCAATCAGCCACTCTCGCTAGTACAGCTTGGATAATAACAGGCATTGCCGCTGCATTAAGTGCTCCACTATGGCGTTATGCAGCAAAAAAGGGGTATCAACCAATGTTAATACTCGCTTTTTTACTACAAGCTGTTGGCGTGGTTTTACCTATTATTTCTAATACACCTGTTATTATTTTATTAGGTGCATTGCTATTAGGAGGAACTTTTATGGGTATAACTGTACTTGCCCTACAATATGGCATTACTTTAAGTGGCAAACCCAGTGCTCATACCATTGCTATATTAACAGGTGTTTATGGTATTGGTCAGATTATGGGGCCATCTATAGCAGGGTTAATTTCCCATGATCAAGGTTTTGAATTTGCCTTTATTCTATCTGCTATCAGTTTATTTTTAGCTGCTGGCCTACTTATTTTTAAATATATTACAAATAACTACATTCAACTATCTAAGGAAAAACAACATGCCATACGTTAATATTAAGGTTACAGGCGGTAATGAAGCCCCTACTACAGAACAAATAGCTGAATTAATTAAACGAGTAACAGAGTTACTAACAAGAGTACTCAATAAAAACCCTGCTACTACCGTTGTTGTGATTGATGAAATTAACCAAGATAATTGGGGAATAGCTGGAGAGAGTATTACGGTTCGCCGAGCGAAACAAAATTAGTAGATTTGAAATTTAAGCTAGTATATTTAATGCTAGCTTAAATTAATATCCATCTAAAATATTAATTAATATCCTTTCAATTAGTTAAATAAAATTCTTTCAAATATTACTACTAATTACATCCCTTTGCTTTCTAAAAAACAGAAAAAATCAAGTATTTTTAATATACATACGACAATTGGCTAATATAAATAAAAAGTACTTTAGAGCATGCTAGACACAAAATAAATGCGGCTTAGTACACAATAAATATGACTTAGCACAATTTTATAAATTAATTGCCAATTTTTGATATTCGCTCTGCGAATTTCCTTGTTAAGCTCATTACATCTTAGGAGGTAATGATGGATATTGAGAAAACCCAAACGAGAATTATCCAAGAATTTGTGCCTGGTAAACAAGTCACATTGGCACATCTTATTGCTCATCCTGGAAAAGATTTAGCACAGAAGATTGGTGTGCCTGATGCAGAAGCTATTGGCATTATGACTTTAACTCCCAGTGAAACAGCTATGATTGCAGGTGACTTTGCAACTAAAGCAGCCAATGTTGAAATAGGTTTTCTTGATCGTTTTAGTGGTGCCTTAGTAATTTATGGTTCAGTAGGTGCTGTTGAAGAAGCACTTAATCACACAATACGTAATCTAGGAACATCCCTAGGTTATGCAGTCTGTACTGTAACTAGGAGCTAACCATGTTACAACAGCGCTATGTGTTAGTTGGTCCCGTTGGTGCAGGCAAAACATCTTTGTTTAATGCACTCAATGACGACTATAGCTTAGCTGTTAAAACACAAGCTGTAGCCTTTGATCAACAAGGTGGTGTAGACACTCCCGGAGAGTTTTTTAACCACCCTCGCCTATACCGTGCGCTGATTAGTACTACCACTGAAGCAGAAACCATTATTTACGTCCACGCAGCAAACGATCCTATTTGTCGTCTGCCTACAGGACTACTCGAAGTTTATCAAAACAAACGTCTTATTACTGTTATTACCAAAATAGATCTACCTAATGTTGATGTACCTGCAATAAAACAAATGCTGTTAGAGCATGGCTTAAAGGAACCTATTTTTGAAATCTGCACACAAGATCCAACTAGTGTTCAAGCTTTAGCAACATTTCTTGAGCAGGATGTGCCATCTAAGAGGAAAGCGCAATGAGTAAACAATTAATTACAGCTGACAATATCCGCGAGATAAAAGCTAAGGGGCAATCTGAAATTGAGGTTAGCTTAACTAATTGCATTATCACACCTGAAGCAAAAGAGGTGGCAGAACAATTAGGTATCCGCATCGTAGATAAAAATTGTCCTCAAACAGCCAAGCCTAGTCCCAATAAAGGTAACTGTTCTTCTTCACTGACAGAGGCAGAACTAAAAGTGATTAGACAAGCAATTATTGAACAATTACCTAAAGGTGCCATGATTAGTGATGCACTAATAGATCAATTAGTTTGTAAAGCTGTTCAAGAAAATAAGCATGCTTCAGCACCTAAAGCTTCTAACCAAAAACCTTCAGCTGTTAAGTTAGTAAAAGGCAATATGGCTAAATTAGAAATCTTTGAAGGGGCTGGTATAGAAAAGCAAGTTGGTATTGCTGATATGATTGGTGCCGCTGATGGTTGTAATATGGCTGCTGGTTATATGGCATGGGAAAATGCTTTCTTCCCATGGACATTAAACTACGATGAAATAAATATTGTACTTGAAGGTGAGTTACATATTTGTCACAACAATGAAGTTAAAATAGCCAAAGCTGGAGATTTAATCTTTATTCCCAAAGGTTCTTCTATTCAATTTGGCACACCTACTAAAGTTCGTTTTGTGTATGTGTCATGGCCTGCTAATTGGCAAGACCAATAGTAGAGCCATGGAGAATAATCATGAGTAACTTTATAACAGAAGACTGGCTAAGAGCAAACTACAGCCTAAGCGATGGAACAGAAATTCGCTTACCTGCTGATTGCAAATTAACGCCTGCTGCTCGTGGTTTGATTACTGATCATCATTTAGTAGTGAAATTTCATGATGAACAAGGACGGTTATTTGTTGAATCGACAGAAGATAAACCAACAAATAACGACAGTACTTATCAACCTAAATTGAAACAGGTACATGGTTTAACCAGTCAACAAGGGCATGTCGCTGCTGAATGTCAGCTTTGTCATCAAGCTGTTGCCAAAAAACCAGACACACTTACTCACTTAAATGCTCACACATTAGTATCTAAATCTGATCCTCGCTTAGCATTTAGAGCTAAGTTAGATAGCTGTATTGCTATGGCTGTGTGGTTACAAGTTGAAGCAACTGTAGAACCTCAACGCTGGTTAGCAGATATTCGCTCTGTATTAGGCAATATTATGCGAGCTGATGTATTGAATGAAACCTTAACTGATTTTGTTATTGCTGGATTAGATGAAAAAGCTATTCATAAGCTATCTCATCAACCACTTAAATACATTGGACACGATCATATTGTGCCTGCAGTAGAACATGGTCGTAATGCTTGTTTATTGAATTTATTACGTACCGAGATTCGTGAAACTGAAACATCAGCAGCGTCTATATTTATTGATCGCGATTTAGTGGTTTCAAGACCTGATCTTATGCAAGGCTTGAATCGGTTATCTAGTGCAGTTTATGTATTAATGTTGTTGTGTGTACTCCATGAAACAGGTAAAGAATGGCCTACTACAGAAATGTTACTCGCTAAATTGGGAGCACAATAATGAACCTTATTGAACGCTGCCAACAGCAAGCAAAAGCTAATCCAAGTTGGATTGTATTTCCTGATGCAGTAGATATCAGAGCGATTCAAGCAGCTATTTATATTCAGCAACAACAATTGGGATATCCTTGGTTGTTAGCTAACCCTGCTGATTTACGTAATTTGTGTGAACAACATGATTTACCTTTTAATCAATTAAATATTATTGATCCAGCAACATCAGAATGGTTACCTGAGTTTACAGCCTATTTAGCACAACGTATGCCAGATAAACCAATAGAAGACCTTAAGAAAAGTATTAAGGATCCACTATGGTTTGGTGCAGCAATGATCGCTACAGGTAAAAGTGATTACTGTATTGCAGGTAACCTCTCCTCTACTTCTAGTGTATTGAGAGCTGGATTACGTGTATTAGGTTTGGCACCTAATAACAAAACATTATCTTCAATTATGATTATGATCTCTCCAGATGGAGATCAAATCCTCGGATTTGCCGACTGCGGGGTTGTTCCACAACCCACAGGGGCGCAGTTGGCAGACATTGCAATAAGTACCGCCCAAAGTTTTGAAGCAATAACAGAACAAACTGCACGTGTTGCAATGTTATCGTTCTCTACTAAAGGCAGTGCTAAACATGAAGCAGTAAGTAATGTACAACTAGCAACAGATATTGTACGTGAACGTATGCCAAACTTAGCAGTTGATGGCGAGCTTCAATTTGATGCAGCGAGGGGAGGAAGTGTGGCGGAACACAGTGCGCCGGAGAGCCAAGTGGCGGGTGGGGGCA
>JBEBWU010000213.1:0-4927 GCA_040391985.1 Entomomonas sp.
CTAATCGCATCATTTATATCCCCCAATGCCATAGATAAACTTGCACGGGAACGCAACACTTGCACAAACTCGTGGTGGTTTGCAGTATTATTCTTTTCATTAAGCCATAACGAATATTTATCTTTTGCTTGGTGTATTAATCCAGCATTGGATGTACTACTACCTTCTACAAATAGCTTATTTGCCTCTTGTAAGGTGGTTTGGCTTTGTTGCTGTTTAGCTGTAATTGTCTCATTCTGAGCAAGGGGGTTTTCACGAGAAAAAAACGGTAAGCCTGACAATATAATCAAACTTAGCTTTATCAATAGTTTCATTTGTTATTCCTTTAAGCGGTGTATGTATCGTTATTGCCATTAGTAACATTTACTGGAATTTCTTTTGTAGCTCTACATGCGTCTTTTGAAAAAACATTAAGTGAGGTCATAGGAACAGCACTACCATGCCCTGTTGAACAAATATAACTTGCGGATAAAAATAAAGTTACTTTACTGGCAGGATTTGCTGCTGGTAATGTCATTTTTACTGTACCTATTGGAGAGTAACCATCATTAGGCCAAAAACCGTCTTCTGAATTACTAAAAATACCTTTTTGGACTGTTTGATCATCAACTCTAATTTCTACATACATATTGTAGTGAATTGTTCCTGAGGATTTTGCAGCTGTATTCCCCATTGCACTGATGAAAAGATCGCCATTGCGTTGTAAAAAAATACTACCTTTAATAAAGAAAGTACCTCCTACCCCAACTCCTTCAGCAGGCAAATAAGCAACTTGCTTAATATCATACTCTTTGGAAATAGGCTCATACATATAGCCATTATTTGATAAAGCGGCCATCATAAAGTTATTATTTGCACTATCTCTGTTATCTTTGTAAAGAGCTAGTTTTAGTTTATTTTCACCTGTCTGTACTCAAAGTGTTTCTCCTTTAGCATTGGTGACACCATAGAATTCCTGAGCATCCTCTCTCAAAATCCGATATTTAAAATTAGGAATTGGATTGCCTGGATCATCACGAACAACAAACATTTCATCATTGCCTGGATCATACGATCTAAAGTCATAATTCATAAAGGCTGGCCCTGCATGTGGTTGAGTAGCAGCTTTAGTTTCAACCATACCTGGCGCATGAATAAGAATATTACCGTCAGCTATTTTGATGTAAGCTTTACCTGAGGTTAAAAGTATTTCTTTTTGTGCTGCCACTTCAATGCGATCATTACTAGATAGTATTTTTAGATTTTTATCTGCATAAATTTCAATTGCATTATTTTGTGCTTGAATTTGCACCTTACCTTTGTTAGCTGCTAGTTTTATTTCATCTTCAATAGCAAAAAGGTTGATTGCTTTTCCTGCCGCCACTCTAAAGTCTTTTTGAGAAGTTAAATCTGCATGTTTTCCAGCAGTAAAAGTCAAGTTATTTTGAGCACTCATTTGAGCACTTTTCGGTGTAACAATCGCAATTCCTTCAGGAGCACTGGCTAAAATTCCCGGCTTAGCTAACTCTTTATAAACACTATCAAATTGATACTGTTGATCAACAGTATCAACTTTTCTTGTCTCAGCCATTTGTGCTATTTCTGCCAAGTTTCTAGCAAGATTCAATGCATATTCTAATTGCTCAATAGCCTCTTTTAGATCAAGTTGAGTACTACTAGCGCCTTCTCTTTCATTAGCTGTTAAGTAGATACCTTTAGCTGCTCTAATAGCTCTCCATTCATCTGTTCTTAACTCAAAACCATCACCTCTATGCTCTCCTCCGCCATCAATTTGTCTGGGGTGAGTAAGGTAGCCTAAATTAAGTTGTGAAGTGCCAGGGGTACTATGAATTTGTGTTTTCACTTGTCCTGTTGTATCGTCTAACAATAGTTCATTATACCCACCTCCTTTGTATTCTTTACTTTTTAAAGTACTTTGTGTTTTTATTCCTGGTAAGTCATAAGGCACTTTATTTACACCATTATGAACCGCCCCCCGAATGATAGGGTTATCTATATCACCTTCGATAAAGTCAACCATCACTTCCATACCAATTCGAGGTATTTCAATTCCACCATAACGATTATGAGCCCATAAATTTGCAACACGTATCCAGTGGCTTGAATGTTCATCGTTATTACCTAAACGATCCCACATAAATTGTACTTTGACACGACCATATTCATCACAGTAAATCTCCTCATCTGCAGGGCCTGTAACAACTGCTGTTTGTGTGCCTAAAACTTTATGTTTGAAGTGTAAACGTTGAGGTCTATAGGGTACGTTCTTAGGAGTTGCAACTAAGCAATTTCGATAACCTTGTTCAATATCTTTTGAAGAAAATTGTAGTTCTTCTGCAATAGGATGTTTAAAATATTTAGGAAGTAAGGTTAATTCAAAATTACTGGTAGCCGAAGCACCATCAGCAAATGCTTCAAATACTTGAGGTTGCCTACCTTGATGCTTTATTTGCTTAATAAGCCAAGACTCATCTGCTGACATACTATCTAAAACAGGAAAGTCTTCAATAGTAAAACAATACCCTGTATGTAAATTTGGAATATCACTGTATGTTTCTGCAAGGATATGATCTGATTTTAGACGTTCTATAGAAAGTTGTGCTTGATAGCTTGCTGTTGCCTGATCGGTAAGCCGTCCAGGAAAGTGATAATGTTCTAACTTAGGCTCAGTTGCTTGGTTAGCTTTAATGTGCTGATTACCTTGATAGCTCTCTTCTGGTTTTCGAGTATTTTTAAAATTGTAGTTACGTTCAGAAGCATAACTAGGCGTAGTGGCTAACCCAACGTCAAAACGTTTTAATACTGACTCATCTGCTACAAAACCTGTGTCTGCTCGATAAGTAAGAGGTTGGGGCAAATCTGAAAAAAAAGGCTGAGCATCACTGAAAATCATTTTGTGGCCTCCTTTTGAATGTTTAAAATGAATAGCAATACCGCACTCTTAACAAAGACGCAGAATAAAATGGGCATCAGACTCATTGTATTCATAACAAAATTCACGAGGAGTATAAATAGTTTTGTCTTTAAATTTAAACTCAAAATGACTTGTTTCTAAAATGCCATGTTCCTTTAATATGGTAGATATAATATCAGGTACAGTTTTATGGACAAACGCTCTTTGATTCACACATTTATGTAAATGTGTAAAGGAAGGCATCAATAATACTTTAGAGAGCCTATTGTACCGCGCTTTACTGCGTGAATAACGCCATGTACACCTTCTGTTCCATCAGACGTAAAATATAAATAAGCAAGCTTCGAGAGAAGTTGAGTAATATCAAATCTAACATGTTTATTAATAAGCGTTATTTCAAAAGCGTATTCTGCATTTAGACTTTCTATACCGTCAAATGAAAGAACTTGCAACCCTGAGTTTTCTAGCCCTTGCACATCTAATTTATAGATGACTTCATTAGCGGTGCTAAACATCTGTATCTTCCTTTTTTAATGTTTGATATATAAGGAATAATACTGTTAATACTATTAATACTGCTTAATAGACAAAGGTTGTATATAACAATTCATTACAAAATATTTCAAACAACATAGTTATATTTATACTTTGTTGTTTTAATAAAATATTATAATAACTCTATAAAAATCAAAAATATCTATTTAGAAAACATAAAGTTGAATTATAGATAGAGTAGGTTATTAAACGATAATAATTACCTTAATCATAAAAAACTTCTCTTCAATAAAGTTTAACTCTTGGTTAACTTTAGTTAACTTTTGAATAATAATATTTAATCATTTAGGCGCTTGCCTACTAGTAAAATGAGGAGATTTTTTAACATTAATGTAATAATAGACAATCACTTTAATTGTATTTCACTGAGTTTTTTTACTTTCTCTAAAAAATAAAAGTTCCATTATAGATAATTGTCGTATAACTTTGTTAACCAGTAATTTGTTGCTCATTCTTACTACAAAATACTTCCTAGTAAAAACGTTAGTAAAACAGATCAATTGAAATATTTACACTTTCCCAATCAATCATTTGTTTATATTCACTTACCATAAATTCGATAATTAAAATGTCTAAAAACTGAGGTTCTGATGGAGTACCATTACCACTCCTATCTTTCTCCTAAGGTAACAAACGACTTGTTTTATCATTTAAGATATCCTTAATAATTAATTGCTACAAAGTAATAATGATGTTACTGCAAAAAATAAGAACATAAGTAATCATAGCTATTTTTCTTACTACTTTAGAAAATCGATAATTTCTTGCCCAAACTTACCATAAGTCAATCATATGTAGGTACTATTTCTAACCATTTTTCCAATCGATTAAACTATCTTATAGAAACTGTTTGCTCCGTCCAAGTATGATCTTGCCAGCGTTTAAAGGCACCTAATTCAGCAGCATTATTATGTTGTCTTTCTACTACTAGTGAATCAATATCCATAATGACATAGCGTGTAGGAAAATACTTACCCTCTGCTCTTGCTTCTTGAGCTACTAATATTTTCTTTCCTCCCGGTACCCAGCCTGCAAATTCTGCATAGCCCATTTCTGGATTAGCTGAAGCAGGTGGTAGAATATTTATTTGCCAGTTATTACCTTTTTTATAAAATATCCATAGCTCACGCCAGCTTTCATTGGGTTGTACGGCAATAGCTAACGCGGTATTTTCACGATTACGGGTTGCTGAAGTCATCCATACTTTACTATAAGTACAACGCTGTGCGAGTGGTTTATCAATACTATGTTTGGCATCTAATAAAGTAACACAAGTCTCGCCAGTATCTTTAGCTACTAGTTCTACATAGACATTTTTATCTGCTTTAGCCAGTGGCGATTGGTTTTTTGGAAATAATGCCCAACGGGAAGCATTTACTTGCATAATAGCATTGTTATACGCTTTCCAATCACTTTCTGCCATTTCATCTTTATTAACAGCCGCTAATGAAACAAGCG
>JBEBWU010000214.1:0-4905 GCA_040391985.1 Entomomonas sp.
CCTTCATTTTGATGTGAGATAGTTGTTATTACTTGTACCATAATATATTACCTTATTAGATTAAATAAATACTAATAAGTATGGTTAGTCCATATACCAATATTTTGTTGTTGTGCTTTTTGTTGATATTTTAATAGTCTATTTCCTGTAGATTCATCTAAGTAATTTACACTTGCTTTTGCCATTCCAGTGCGTATCTGTTGTGTGGCAACATCTTTACCATTACATTCTACTTCACCAATTATAAGCTGATTATTGCGCATATATACTGTAACGTTAGCTTCTTTATTTGAGCATAATTTAGTTAAGTTTTGCTTTGACTCTTCAGCAAAAGGCTGATTATTAATAGGGGCTTCAATACCAACTACCATTAAATTTACTTTATTAATAACTTGATGTTCATCATATGGATGATGGCAATTAGCTATTAATGAGCCACCATTATTTATGTCCAAAATCATGCAGAGAAAAAGTTCCATCATATAGTTTTACCTTAATTTAGGGCGTTATTTGGATTGTTAAAATTTATGCTTAAGTAATAAATTTAATATAATAGCTAAAATGCTAACTAGTCCTACACCTACTAAGCTAAATGCACCTATTTTTAGCGTTAGCCCACCTATACCACAAGTAAGTACTACAGAGACTATTACAAGGTTTTTGGGAATAGATAGGTCAACTTTGCCATCAATAATAGTTTTTAGACCAATAGAGGCAATAGTACCGAAAAGAAGTACCATAATGCCTCCCATTACTGGAGCAGGAATGGATTGAAGGATTGCATTGAATTTTCCAAAGAAAGCTAAACCAATAGCTAGAATAGCAGCATAGGTCATAATAATGACTTTAAAGTTACGGGTAATCATTAATGCACCAGTTACTTCTGAATAGGTGGTACTCGGTGGGCCACCGATTAAACCTGCAAAACAAACACCAACACCATCGCCTGTTAAGGTGCGATGTAGTCCTGGTTTTTTTGTATAGTTTTCGCCTGTTACATTGCCAGTAGCCATTACATTACCAATATGTTCAATAATAGGCGCAATGGCAACGGGTAGCATAAAGAGTGCCGCGTACCAATTTACTTCTATTGCGTGAAATTTTGGAACAGCAAACCATTTAGCTTCAATGATTGGTTGAAAATCAATTAATCCCATAATTATTGCAGTAACATAGCCTACAATAACGCCTGAAAGAATAGGAATAAGACGAAACATTCCTCGTCCAAAAATTGAAACAATTATTGTGGTAAGTAAAGAAATAGCAGCCAATGTAATAGCTTGATAGTAGCCAATAGTTGAGCCATCCACTTGTCCCATTGCCATGTTAGAGGCGGCTACTGCAACAGATAAGCCAATAACCATAATAATCGGGCCAATTACTACAGGAGGCAGTAGCTTATCGATGAGGCCAATACCTCGCCATTTGATAATTAATGCAAAAATAAAATAGGTGAAACCAGCAGCAAATAGACCGAATTGCGTGGCGCCTTGACCCCATGTGGACATGGCATAACTAATGGGAGCTATGAAGGCAAAGGATGATCCTAAAAAGATAGGTACTTGGCCTTTAGTAATAAGCTGGAATAGTAAAGTACCTACGCCTGCACCAAGTAAAGCCATAGCAGGATTAAGTCCAGTTAATAAGGGAACTAGTACCATTGCCCCAAACGCAACAAAAAGGATTTGAGCCCCCGCTATTAGTTGTTTTATATAGTACATAGTGACTTACCTTATAAAATAGCTTAACTATTATATAGATAAAATATTAATAGAGCATAAAAATAACGAAATTTAAATTTACTTATTAGTTAGTAGGTAGAGAGTTGCCAATCAGCTTGGTAAATGGGTTGATAGAGTTTTTCTGACCATTTTTCAAATTGCTGATTTTGATTGAGTAGCTCAAAACTTGGATATTGCCTTATAAGTACAGCGCTTTGTTGGCACTCGCCTAGTGTATATTCTGTACCTTCATAAGTGGTTTGAGCTAATTCTAAGTTGTTTTTAGATAGTAGGGTAAAGGCAGTTTTAATAGCAACAGGCAGGGGTTGTTGCATTCCTTGTTGGCAACTGGTGAGTAGTGAGTTGAGTAAAGGAATAGCCTGTTGAGGGTTAATGGGCGCTAAGGATATATAGCAATCTAAGCCTAGCACGAGTGTTTGTAGAGGTATATTGCAACTATTACCTGCTAGTTGTATAACCCAAGGTGCGATTAATTGTTGCCACTTATAATCTTTACCATTAAGTAAAGTATTAGGTAAGATAAAACAGTTTAATAAGTTTTCATCGTTTATTTGATAAAGGTTATTTAACCAATTTTGTAAATGAATATCCTGATATTGATAGTTAATAGGCAATGGCGTTGTTATTGGTTGATAAGGTGCTATCAGTAAACGATGTTGCTCTAGTAAGGGAGTTAACTGGTTGGTAAGTTCCAAGCCTAGTTGCTCTCCAAACCCAGCCATAGGGAGTTGCCCACTACGTTGTAGGTTATCAATATTGTTACTTAAAATCTGTTGCACCTGTTGTTCATTTTGATTATAAATGAGGCAGTTTTTTAGAAGTTGTTCGGTTATTTGATAACGTTGTAAACCATTTAGGAAAAAGGGTTCATCGTCTTCCATAAATTCTCTGGTTTGGTTAAAAGAAACTTTTAAGCGTTGATTAAAAAAGTAACGAACAGGATGTTTAAGAAAACTAGTGAGTTGCTCTATGGTAAGTGGCGTATCAGCAGGAAAAATGGGAAGTTTTTGTTCATTAGCTAATGTATGATTCTCTTGGTATAGGCCAGCCCATTCTTGAGCATAACTAAACCAGTTATTATCATTATGGAAGTAACGACGACTAAAGGGTTGTAAAGCATGTACTTGGGTTAGGGTATTTAGTAGGTCTTTGCCATTAGGTAATTGCCAACCACTGGCTAAGAGATCTCTTAGTTGTCCAATTAGAACAGAGGGTGGACGTTCGCTATTATCACGAATACTTCTACCTATCCAACTAATATAAAGGCGATTACGAGCCGATAGTAAGGCTTCTAATAGTAAATAACGATCATCTTCTCTTCTAGAACGATCACCAGGCCTATAATCTTTTGTCATCAGGTCAAAATCAACATGAGTTGAAGGACGAGGGTAGTCACCATCATTCATGCCCAATAAACAAATAATTTTAAAAGGAATGGCTCGCATGGGCATTAGTGTACAAAAACTGACTGAACCTGCTATAAAGTTTTGAGTAAAACGTTCGTTATCTATACCTGTTAGCCAAGCTTCTCTGACAATGGTTAGTGGTAGCTGTTCGTTTAAGCTTGCTTCTTCACAAAGAGTTAGCCAGTCATCTAGTAGATTAGCTAGTTCGGTTAATAGCTCTTGTTCTTTTTCATTACTGGGTTCAAATAGTAATTCTAGTAGTTGTCTAAGAAGGGTTGCCCATTCAATAGGTAATAAATTTTGTGATAGTTTTTGTTGAATATCATCCAATACAGCAATAAATTGAGCCAGTGAACCAATAAGGGTGGCTTGATTACCACCAATTTCATCAAAGGGTTGAATGGTTTGCCAGCTAGTATCACTATTACCTATAGCATAGCCCAATAGCATGCGACGTAAACCAAATAGCCAACTATTTTGTTCCATTGTTGTTGGTAGGCCGAGATTTTGCCTTTGTTCTGCATCTAGTCCCCAACGAATGCCTGCTTGGTGTATCCAGCGGTGGAGGATAGGTAAATCTTGTTCTTGCCAATTGAAACGTTTACGAATTGCTGGCACATCTAATAGATCTAATATATCAGTAACAGCAAATCGACTATCTGGTAGTTGTAGAAGATATTCAAGTGCTATCAGTAGGGGTTCTACTTTTCTTTTACCACGGTCGGAAAGTGTAAAGGGAATATAGCGTTTATCTTGTTTATCAATCTTGCCAAATGTTGCTTGGATAAAGGGGGTATATTGGTCAATATTGGGTACCATAACAATGATATCACGGGGCAGTAATGATTTATCATTGTTAAATAAATCTAGTAATTGGTCTTGTAGGGTTTCTACTTCACGTTGTGGACTATGGGCAACATGAAAACGAATGGAATGATCTTGTTCAATATTAACCGCTGGCCATTGTTTGCGAGTTTCTGGTAGTGCTCTTAATTCAAGAATATCATCCTGTAGTTGCCCTAATAAGGTATTGGTATTAGGTGATTCATAGAGGTCAATTTTGCCTTCATTGATAATTCCAAAACGCTGTTGGTAACTTTCTGGATCATCATAGCTATCGAGTAAGTTGATATAGTCCCGCCCTTGTTTTCCCCATGCAGCCAGTAAAGGATGACCATGTTGGTGAAGGTCTTGGATTTGTAGTTTATTAACTTTCTTTTTTTGACGACGATATTCATGGCGTAATAGTTGTTTACCCTCAATAATATCTAACCAATGGTAGCGACAAGGATTGTGTACATAGAGCATTACTTGGGTAAATTTAGCTAAAATAGCTAATGCCTCAATCATTTGCGCAGGTAATGCAGAAATACCAAAAATACTAATACGCTTTGGTAGCCCTTTAGGTGCTTTAGTAAGTTGTTGGCAATATTCAATAAAATGTTGATGTACACCTGCACGGCTGCCTTGCATAACTTCTTCACCTAAATCTTCGAGTAAGAGTCGCCATAGTGCAGGTTGCCAGAGTTGCTCTTGAGGAATGGGTGTTATTTTGCCATGTACATTTTTTAGTTGATCTTTACCTTGTAACCAATCTTGAAGCCAGTCAGAGCGATAAACTTGGTATTGGTCAAATAGGTCAGCTAGTTGTTCGGCTAGTTGGTAATGTTTACGTTGGTCGATATCGTCAGCAAGAAACTGCTTTAAGGCAGTGAATAGGGGATTATTTAAGCATTGGGGTAGTAGCCTCAGTAGAC